>NZ_NUCO01000025.1:0-184443 GCF_002555445.1 Bacillus sp. AFS017336 | reverse complement strand
ACATTTGGGGTGCACTTCAATTCTGTTGGGTGTTTTTTATTTTTAAAAGTCTTTGTGCTTCCACTCGAACTTTTGACCTATATTTTCATCCCTTACCTTATTTCTGAGCTTGAAGTGATGCTCCAACAAAGTCTCTGAATAATGGTTGTGGTCTGTTTGGACGAGAAATAAATTCTGGGTGGAATTGAGATGCTACAAACCACGGGTGGTTTGGTAACTCAATAATTTCTACTAAACGACCATCAGGGCTAGTTCCTGAGAAAATAAATCCTTCTTGTTCCATTTGTTGACGGTATTCATTGTTGAACTCATAACGATGACGATGACGTTCGTAAACTACTTCATCACCATATGCTTCATATGCTTTTGAGCCTTCAACTAATTTACATGGATATAAACCTAAACGTAATGTACCACCTAAATCCTCAACATCTTTTTGCTCTGGTAATAAATCGATAATTGGGTAGTTAGTTGTTGGATCGATTTCTGCTGAGTGAGCACCTTTCAGTCCTAAAACATTTCTAGCAAATTCGATTGATGCAATTTGCATACCTAAACAAATTCCTAAGAATGGTACGTTATTTTCACGAGCGAATTGCGCAGTTAAAATTTTTCCTTCTACACCACGGTCTCCGAATCCACCTGGTACAAGAATTCCATCAACATCGCTTAAAAGTTCATTTACGTTAGCTGTTGTAACTTCTTCAGCGTTAATCCATTTGATTTCAATTTCACTATCAAAAGCAAATCCTGCGTGCTTTAATGCTTCTGCTACTGAAATATACGCATCTTGTAATTCTACATATTTACCAACAAGAGCAATTTTTGTTGATTTCGTTAGGTTTTTAACTTTGTCTACTAATGAAGTCCATTCTGTCATATCTGCTTCATTTGTTTGTAGTTTTAAATGGTTACATGCGATACTGTCTAATCCTTGTGCTTGTAAAGCTAATGGGATTTCGTAAAGTGTATCAGCGTCTACACATTCGATTACGTCTTTAGCATCTACATCACAAAATTGTGCAATTTTATCTTTCATTTCTTGTGGTACAGATGTTTCTGAACGTAAAACGATCACGTTTGGTTGAATACCAATACTACGAAGTTCTTTTACACTATGTTGAGTTGGTTTTGTTTTTAACTCACCAGCTGCTTTAATATAAGGAAGAAGCGTACAGTGAACATACATTACATTGTCGCGACCTACATCGCCTTTAATTTGACGAATAGCTTCCATAAATGGTAATGATTCGATATCACCAACAGTTCCACCGATTTCAGTAATAACAACATCCGCATTTGTTTCGCGACCAGCACGGAAAACTTTATCTTTAATTTCGTTTGTAATATGTGGGATAACTTGTACAGTTCCACCTAAGTAATCTCCACGACGTTCTTTTTGTAAAACTGTAGAATAAACTTTACCACTAGTTATATTGTTGAATTTAGTAACATTAATATCAACAAATCTTTCATAGTGACCTAAGTCTAAGTCTGTTTCTGCGCCGTCATCTGTTACGAAGACTTCACCATGTTGGTAAGGACTCATAGTTCCTGGGTCTAAGTTAATATAAGGATCGAACTTTTGAATTGTTACATTTAATCCTCTGTTTTTTAGTAATCGTCCTAAAGATGCTGCAACAATCCCTTTACCAAGAGATGAAACTACGCCACCTGTTACAAAAATATACTTTGTCATAATTGAGCCCCTTCCATTTTTAGCATTCGTATTTTATTTTTTCTTACTAGAAATTACAAAGCTAAATTCTAAAAATAATTTAATAACTTTTTGTATGCATGCTTTATTGTCTTCCAAAATGGGTTTTTTTCATGCAAATTTTTAACTTTTTGATTCAATAAGAATATAGCAATGTTCGTATCTTTACTATAAAGTTTTCTAAAAAAACAAAGACGCCCCCTATATAAAATAGGGAGCGTCGAATTATATATCGTTCTTTTTAAAGAGCCCAATAAAGATTCTACTCATTCAGTCCTAAAAAGTCAAGAACTTATCGTTCTTCTTCCTCTTCAAATTCATCTAATTCTTCATCGTCTTCTTCTTCTAGTTCTAAATCTTCATCCTCTAGGTCTATATCCTCATCGTCTTCGTCGATTTCTTCATCATCGAATTCATCCGTTTCGTCATCTTCAACTAGATCTTCATCAAGTTCATCTAACTCAGCGTCTTCTTCTTCAAACTCGTCTTCATCAGATGTGTCGTAATCATCAAATTCTTCATCTTCTTCTACTTGCTTACGTTTCTTCTTAGGTTTTGCAACAGGTAATACTTCTTCTTCTGCTTGGTCATATGGATACCATGCACGTAATCCCCAGCGATTTTCACCTAAACAAACGAAACGTCCATCAATATTTAATTCTGTATAAAATTGAGGAAGTTTTTCCATAAGCGCATCTCTAGTTACACCTAAAACAGTTGCCATTTGGTCAACTAAGTCATAAAAAGAAATAGGTTCCTTTGTTTCAGAAAAAGTTTCATATGCTAATTCAATAAGCGATAATTCTTTTAATTGCTCTTCCGAGTAATGCTTTAAACTCAAGGTAAGCACTCCTTTAAAAATAATATTTTCACCATAATTTTAGTAACATTATGTATAAATTTTACTTGTTAGTTATAAAATACATATCTTTCATTATAAACAAAACTAAGTTAAATATGCTAGCACCTTGTCTATATTTTTCAATATTAGATTAATTTTTCATGAAAATAGTAAAATGAGCGTCCAAAAGACGCTCAAATAAGGGCAGGGTTTAGGGGATGTAGATCGGTCGATAAAAAGGATTTCAATGACCTCCCTCTCCCCCTTGTATAAATTGTGTAGTTAATGATGTCTAACTCCCGTCGTTTGCTCCTCTTTAGGCAGAGCAAATAACTTTCGTAACTGTTTATTACATATTTCTACGGTATTGTCCGCCAACTTCATATAAAGCTTGCGTAATTTGTCCTAAGCTAGCCACGCGAACAGTATTCATTAGCTCTTCGAATAAATTACCGTTCTTGCGAGCAACTTGTTTCAATTGTTCTAAAGCGACTTGAGCTTCAGATTTATTTTTAACTTGGAATTGTTCTACATGATCAATTTGCGATTGTTTTTCCTCATAGCTTGATCTAGCGATTTCCATTGTATTAATGGATTCCATTTGCTCATTAGGATTGATATAAGAGTTTACTCCGATGATTGGAAGATCTCCATTATGCTTTAGTGTTTCGTAATAAAGTGACTCTTCTTGGATTTTACCACGTTGATATTGTAGTTCCATTGCACCTAATACGCCACCACGATCACTGATTCTCTCAAACTCTTTTAGAACTGCTTCTTCTACTAAATCAGTAAGCTGTTCAATGATAAATGATCCTTGAATTGGATTTTCATTTTTCGATAGACCATTTTCTTTTTGAATTATAAGCTGAATAGCCATTGCACGACGTACTGATTCTTCAGTAGGAGTTGTAACAGCCTCATCATATGCGTTTGTGTGAAGTGAGTTACAGTTATCATATAAAGCTAATAATGCTTGTAATGTCGTACGAATATCATTAAATGCCATTTCTTGAGCATGTAAAGAACGACCTGATGTTTGAACATGGTATTTAAGTTTTTGACTACGCTCAGATGCACCATATTTATCTTTCATGGTAACAGCCCAAATTCTTCTCGCCACACGTCCGATCACTGAGTATTCAGCATCTAGACCATTACTAAAGAAGAACGATAAATTATGAGCAAAATCATCAATCTTCATGCCTCGACTTAAATAATATTCAACGTAAGTGAATCCGTTTGATAAAGTGAATGCAAGTTGTGAAATTGGATTTGCTCCAGCTTCAGCAATATGATACCCAGAAATTGAAACTGAATAATAATTACGAACACTATTATCGATAAAGTACTGTTGAATATCTCCCATCATTTTTAAAGCAAATTCTGTTGAGAAGATACAAGTATTTTGCCCTTGATCCTCTTTTAAAATATCAGCTTGAACTGTTCCACGAACTTTTTGTAACGTTGCTTGTTTTACCACAGTAAACTCTTCAACTGTTAAAATTCGACCTAGTTCTTTTTCTTTTAACTCAACCTGTTGATGAATAGCTGTATTTAAGAACATAGCTAAAATAATTGGAGCTGGACCGTTAATTGTCATCGAAACTGATGTTGAAGGGCTACATAAGTCAAACCCATTGTAAAGCTCAATCATATTTTCTAATGTACATACGTTTACGCCACTTTCACCAATTTTCCCAAAAATATCAGGACGAATTGCTGGATCTTCGCCGTATAAAGTTACTGAATCAAATGCTGTACTTAAGCGTTTAGCTGGGTCATTCTCACACAGATAGTGGAAACGTTTATTTGTTCTACTTGGTGGTCCCTCACCAGCAAATTGTCTCTTTGGATCTTCGTCTTGGCGCTTGAATGGGAACACCCCGGCTGTAAATGGGAAGTATCCAGGTACATTTTCTTTTGCAACCCATCTTAGTAAGTCACCATAGTCACGATATGTTGGAACAGACACTTTAGGTATTTTCGTACCAGATAATGTTGTTGTTGTTAACTCAACTTTTATTTCTTTATCTCTTATTTTTTGAATAAGTTGATCTTTTGAATATGCCTCTTTAATCAATTTAAAATGATTTAGAGCTTGTTTAGTAGAAGGAGCAAGAGATTCTTCAAATTTATTTTTCAAATCTACTATAGTGCTTTTTCCATCTTCAATGTTTTGTGATTCGATTTCAGCTAGCGTTCCCTCAATTTGATATAGCTTTGAAGCTTTTGCTGCTTCAACTTCGGTATTAGTATGATAATCTCTTACCGCTTCTGCGATTTCTCTTAAGTAAAAACGACGATTACTCGGAATAATGACATGTTGTTTTTCAACGTTTCCTGGTTTAATATACGTCGTGTTCCACTCATTTGCAGTATGTTTTTCAATTGCCCCAGTTAAAGCTAAGAATAAATTATTAGTACCTGCGTCATTAAATTGACTAGCAATCGTACCGTAAACTGGCATTGTAGCTATATCATCATGGAAAAGATGGCGACTACGTTGATATTGTTTTTGAACAAGTCGTAATGCATCCTCTGAGCCTTGACGTTCAAATTTATTAATTGCAATTAAATCTGCGAAGTCAATCATATCAATTTTTTCTAATTGAGAAGGTGCTCCGAATTCGCTTGTCATAACATACAGATGAATATCACTGTATTGAGTAATTGCTGCATCACCTTGACCGATCCCACTTGTCTCAACAAAAATAACGTCAAAATCCGCTGTTTTTAAAATTGAGATCGTATCCTCTAAAGCATTCGAGATTTCAGATTGGCTATCTCGAGTTGCTAAACTTCTCATATACACATTTGGATGGTGAATTGAATTCATACGAATACGATCACCTAATAGTGCTCCACCCGTTTTTCGCTTCGTTGGGTCAATCGAAACAATACCGATTGTTTTTTCAGGAAACTCTTGAATAAAACGGCGTACTAGTTCATCTGTTAATGAACTTTTACCAGCTCCACCAGTACCAGTCATACCAATGACTACACTTTTACTAGTTTCTGATTTTTCTAATGTTGCTGCCATTTCTAAACTTGAATCTAAAGAACCTTTATTTTCAGCTAGAGTAATGAATCTAGCAATCTCTTTATGATTTGTTGCGGATAATTTTTGAACATTTTCTAAGTCCTTCAAAGGTGGAAGAAAATCTGTGCTTTGTAGCATATGATTAATCATTCCTTGAAGCCCCATAATGCGTCCGTCTTCAGGTGAATAGATTTTAGTAATTCCGTATGCTTCTAGCTCCTCTTGCTCTTTAGGCAAGATTACGCCCCCTCCGCCACCAAATAACTTGATGTGAGCTGCGCCTCTTTCTTGAAGTAAATCATACATATATTTAAAGTACTCCATATGTCCACCTTGGTAGGAAGAAATAGAAATACCTTGTACATCCTCTTGAATAGCTGCGTTAATAATTTCTTCAACAGAACGGTTATGACCTAAGTGAACTACTTCAACACCGTTTTCTTGCAATAATCTTCTAATCATATTGATCGACACGTCATGACCATCAAATAAGCTTGAAGCAGTAACAAAACGAATCTTATGTTTAGCTTGATACTTTTCTACCATACTAATCATCCCCCGGAATTATAATTACCTTTTTCGTAAAAGAAAACTTGGTAAAGGGTATCCCATATTCCTTATACCAAGCTATCCTGATCATTCGTAATGCAAAATTAAAATTAAGCTATATTTTTACAGCATTCTTGAGATTACTAGTTTTTGAATTTCTTGTGTACCTTCATAAATTTGAGTAATTTTAGCATCTCTCATGAAGCGCTCCACAGGATAATCCTTTGTATATCCATATCCACCGAAAACTTGTACTGCTTCTGTTGTAACTTTCATTGCAGTATCACCTGCAAATAATTTCGACATTGCAGATTCTTTACCATATGGAAGCCCATTCGACTCTAACCATGCTGCTTGATAAGTTAATAGACGAGATGCTTCAATGCTTGTAGCCATGTCAGCAAGTTTAAACGAGATACCTTGTTGAGCAATAATTGGCTTTCCAAATTGAACACGCTCTCTAGCATAATCAACTGAAGCGTCTAGAGCACCTTGTGCAATACCTACTGCTTGTGCAGCAATTCCATTTCTTCCGCCGTCAAGAGTTTGCATGGCAACTTTAAATCCCTTACCTTCTTCACCTAAAAGGTTTTCAGCAGGGATACGACATTCTTCAAAGATTATTTCAGTTGTTGGAGATGAACGAATCCCTAATTTACTTTCCTTCTTACCAACTGAAAAACCTGGTGAATCACTTTCAACGATAAAAGCAGAAACGCCATGTTTATTTGTTGGGTCAGTCACTGCAAATACTACATAGATTTCAGCTTCTCCACCATTTGTAATAAATATTTTTGAACCGTTTAATATATATTCATTTCCTTCTTTTCTAGCAGTTGTTCTCATTCCACCAGCATCTGATCCAGAACCTGGTTCAGTTAATCCGTAACCACCAATTTTTGTTCCTTGTGCTAATGGTTTTAAGAATTTTTGTTTTTGTTCTTCCGTACCAAATTTATAAATCGGCCAACTAGCTAATGAAGTGTGTGCAGATAAAGTTACACCTGTTGAAGCACAAACTCTAGAAAGCTCTTCTACCGCAATAACATAAGCTAAATAATCACTACCGATTCCACCATACTCTTCTGGGAATGGAATGCCTGTTAATCCTAACTCAGCCATTTGATCAAAGATTGAACGATCAAATTTTTCATGCTCATCACGCTCAGCAGCTGATGGAGCAACCTCATTTCTAGCAAAATCTCTTACCATTTTACGAATCATTTCATGTTCTTCACTTAAACGAAATTGCATAGATCATTTCCCCCGATTTTTGCTAGGACAAGGATGAACAATTAAATAAAAGTTTTAATTAAAGATACTTAGTATATATCCTATTCCTTTTTACCTTATTGCTCCCTTATCACTGCCATGTTCTTTTTGTCGAATTTTGTAAGCGTTATCATAATAATTTGTACTTTGACTAAAAAGATAGTCTACTAAGAATATTATTAGACAAAAAACTGAAAATTCCTGTTATTTTTTGTAGAAAAATTTTAGTGCAAAAAAGGAAGGAAAAAAAGGGTAGAGGAAATAGCAAAAACAAACATAATGGAATTAAAGACAGGAACAAGGGAATGCAGAATCAATGGTGTAGGAAAAGAAAATAGATTTTCTTTCCTTCTATCCAATGAGCAGCATTCCCTTTGTGCTCTACTTTAAAAATTCCTTACCTTAATCGATCACGTTTTTCATATACTATTCTCTTTTCCCTTAATGTACCTCTACTAAAATAGCGTCTCCTTGACCACCGCCACTACAGATTGCTGCGATTCCTAGACCTCCACCTCGTTGTTTTAGTGCATGAATTAGGGTTACAATGATTCTTGCACCACTTGCTCCAATTGGATGTCCTAGAGCAATAGCTCCACCGTTTACATTTATTTTTTCTAAAGGAATATCAGCTATTTTCGCACTCGCTAAAGCTACTGCTGCGAATGCTTCGTTAATTTCAAATAAATCTATATCTGAAATGTTTTTATTTGTTTTTTGTAATAATTTTTGGATTACATATCCCGGAGTTCTTGGGAAGTCCTTTGCTTCTACAGCCATTGAATCTGTAGCAACAATTGTAGCTAATGGTGTGAAACCATTTTGTTTTGCTTCTTCCTCACTCATTATTAAAAGTGCTGCAGCTCCGTCATTTAATCCAGGTGCATTTCCTGCAGTAATCGTTCCGTCGCGATCAAATGCAGGATTTAATTTAGCTAATTTTTCAATTGTCGAATCCTCTCTTGGACACTCATCTACTTCAATTTTTGTTACGACACCTTTTTTGCCAACAGACTCAATTGTTACAATCTCTTCTTCAAATCTACCTGTTTTAATCGATTCAACGGCAAGTTGTTGACTACGAAGTGCCCACTCATCTTGTTGCTCACGAGAAATATCTTCTAATTTTGCAACTTCACTTCCATATGTACCCATATGAACGCCAGTGAATGAACAAGTTAAACCATCTACTAGTAAGCCGTCTTTTAACTCAGAGTGTCCCATCTTATTTCCCCATCTTAAATTGGTTTGATAGTATGGTGTATTACTCATAGATTCCATTCCACCTGCGACAATACGTTTACTTTCACCAGAACGAATTAATAAGTCAGCAAGCATTACACTTCTCATTCCTGATGCACATACTTTATTAATTGTTTCTGATCTTGTTTCCCAAGGTAAGCCTGCATTACGTAGTGCTTGTCTTGAAGGTAATTGCCCTTGTCCACCTTGTAAAACGCTTCCCATAATTACATCATCAATTGATTCTAAAGGATGGTTAACACGATTCAATGTTTCTTTAATTGCAATACCACCTAACTCAGCAGCACTAAAACCTTTTAACATACCTCCAAAGCGTCCTAGTGGTGTACGAACTGCACTTACTATAACTGTTTTACTCATCCCAATTTCCCCCTTAAATTAAGAAACTAATTTCTCTTCTATAAAAAATTCCTTTAATAGCAAATAAAAAGGCGCTCACTACAGTCTGAAAGGTGTACAAGTTGCACACCTTTCATTGTTAGTTTATGAAACTTGAAAAGTAATAGAACTCTTATGAAGCCTGGCTCTGCTTATCTCCAAAGATTGAAATTACTAAAAGCTCAGCAACATCGAGTGTTTTAACACTTTCTTCAACTTCTTTTGCTTTTGTTCCATCTGATAACATTGTTAAGCAATAAGGACATCCTGTTCCAATGACATTCGGACTAACTGCAAGTGCTTGTTCAGTACGTGTAACATTAATACGGTTACCAACATGCTCTTCCATCCACATTAATCCACCACCCGCTCCACAGCACATTCCTGTTTCACGTTTACGCTCCATTTCAACTAGCTTTACGCCAGGAATTGCACGAAGAATATCTCTAGGAGCTTCATAAACTTCATTGTATCTACCTAAATAACATGAATCATGATAAGTAATAACTTCATCTACACGATGAACTGGATTTAATCTTCCTTCTTTAACCCATTGTGATAATAATTCTGTATGGTGATAAACTTCAACTGATAATCCAAAATCAGGATATTCATTTTTAAATGTGTTATAAGCATGCGGATCAATTGTTACTAATTTACTTACTTCTGCTTTTTCGATTTCTGCGATATTATTAGATGCTAATTCTTGGAATAAGAATTCTTGACCTAAACGTCTAGGTGTATCACCAGAGTTTTTCTCCTTATTACCTAAAATTGCAAATTTAATTCCAGCTTCATTCATAAGTTTTGCAAACGCTAGAGCGATTTTTTGGCTACGGTTATCATATGCACCCATTGAACCAACCCAGAATAAGTATTCAATTTCTTCCCCAGCTTTTTTAGCTTCTTTTACAGTTGGGATGTGGATACTTTCATCAAGCTCTCTCCAATTTTCACGATCCTTACGATTTAATCCCCAAGGATTTCCTTGGCGCTCGATATTCGTCATTGCACGTTGAGCATCAGGTTGCATTTTCCCTTCCGTTAAAACTAAATAACGACGTAAATCAATAATCTTTTCAACATGCTCATTCATTACTGGACATTGGTCTTCACAGTTACGACAAGTCGTACATGCCCAAATCTCTTCTTCAGTAATGACATCGCCAATTAAACTTGGACTATATTCTAATGTTGCTGCTGTTTCTTGATTTCCTTGAGAAGAAAACGCTAATTGATTACCTTTTGTTTTAGAAAAAGCAACAGTTGGAACCCATGGTGCTCGAGATGTTACTACAGCTCCAGTTTCAGTTAAATGGTCACGAAGTTTTAAGATTAAATCCATCGGTGACAGCATTTTCCCAGTTGCCGTAGCAGGACAAACATTTGTACAACGACCACATTCAACACAAGCATATAAATCAATTAATTGAGACTGACGGAAATCACTGATTTTTCCAACACCAAATGTTTCCTGTGTTTCATCTTCAAAATCGATTTTTTCTAATTTCCCTGCTTTCGATAAGCGGTTAAAATACACATTTGCTGGTCCAGCAAGTAAATGTGCGTGCTTTGATTGAGGCACATACACTAAGAAAGTTAAAAGTGAAATTAAGTGTGTCCACCAAGCAACATAAAAAAATGAAATGGCTAAAGGTTTACTAATTCCACCAAAGATTGTTGCAACTAAAGATGCGATTGGCTCATGGAAGCTTGTTCCTTCTCCGCTCCAAATGATTCCCATACCATTTCCAAAAAGAGTTGATAACATTAATAAACCAATAAAAATTAGAACTAAACCGCTTTTCCAACCTCTTTTTAATCGAACTAACTTTTCAATATATCTTCTATGGAAAGCCCAAACAACTGCTACCAGTATTAACAAAGCGACGATTTCTTCAAAAAATGTAAATGCACCATATAACGGCCCAAGTGGTAGATGCACCCCAGGAACTAGACCTCTTAAAATAAAATCTAAAGCACCTGCTTGAACTAAAATAAATCCGTAGAAGAATAGCAAATGGATAAATCCACTTTTCTTATCCTTCAATAGCTTTTTTTGTCCAAAAACATTCACCCAAATTTTTTGAAAACGATCTTTAAAATTTCTTTCAAACTCTTCCTTTTTGCCTAGCTTGATGTAAGCTAGTCTTGTTTTAATCAGGTAAATGAATAAATAAATTGCATAAACTGTAATTGCCACAAACCCAAATGCGTTCAAATACAAAAGTGCATGATCCATGATGTATTCCTCCCCCAATGTCCCCGGTTATAAATAAAACGCTTACTTTTTAAAAATTTATAACCATAATAATATTCAGAAAATATATACTTCAATTATATTATGAATGACTATTCAGTCAAATACTTTTTCATATTAAATTAGCCCTTTTTCATATTCTTCAGTTTAAATGGTCATACTATCAACACGTAAAAGGTAAAGGAGTTAGTTATATGATTCTTTGTATTTGCTTATTTGCTCTACTCATTCTAATACTCCTTGCTAGCTTAGATCTCTATTTTGGTTACAGAGCTTTTCATAAATATGATAAGGTTTGCCCATTTAAAAATAGATATAGTGAAACAATGTTAATAACAGATGGTAATGTCCTATACGAAAATCTTCTTAAAGACATAAATGAGGCAAGTTCTAGTATTTCCATGCTTTTTTATATCGTTCGTAATGATGATACTTCCGAAAAATTTTTGTCGCTACTAGAAAAAAAGGCGCACGAAGGACTACAAGTACGTTTACTTGTCGATTGGATCGGTAGTTTTGGACTTAAACGGAAAAGAATCGAAAAACTAAAAAAAAATGGTGTAAAAGTATTATTTAATCGACGTACTGGATTTCCGTATACTCTCTATCGGTTTCAGCACCGTAACCATCGTAAAATTACAGTGATTGATCAAAAAACTGGTTATTTTGGTGGGTTCAATATTGGTAAAGAATATATTGGCTTTGACGAGGACCTAGGTTATTGGAGAGACTATCATATTCGTATGACAGGTGAAGGTGTAAAAGATTTACATGTTCAATTTTTAATAGACTGGGTTAGAAGCGGTGGAGAATCCTTCACTTTAATTGATGAAAAAGACCTAGTGAAGGGAAAAATCGAACATCACTTCTATTCATCTGACTTTATTCGTATTGAGAATCTTTATAAAGAATTAATTGATAAAGCAGAAAAACATATCTTTATTGGTACTCCATATTTTATACCAACTAAAAAGCTCATGGATGCTTTACTAGCCGCACAAAAAAGAGGTGTCCGCATCTGTGTCATGGTTCCTGAAAAAGAAGACCACAGGCTAGTTAAAGAAGCTAGTTTCCCTCACCTCCTTTTAATCCTTGAAGGTGGCGGCGAAGTTTTCCATTATCAGAAAGGATTCTTTCATGCCAAAGTACTATTAATCGATGATTGCTGCTGTGATGTAGGGTCCGTTAACTTTGATCGTAGAAGCCTTTGTATAAATGATGAGTGGAGCTGTATCTTTGCAAATGAATCCTTCATATTGGAAATCAAAAAAATATTTATGAAAGACTTAGAGTGTTCAAAACCCTACCCTATTCAACATTATAAAAAGACAACTCTCTCATGGAAATGTCGTAAGCTTTTATCCAAGCTTCTTTCTCCATTAATGTAATGTTTTTAAAGTGCCAAAAACAGTAATAGAGGTGAGCACAAAATGATTATTCGATTTGGATACGTATCACATGCATTATCTTTATATAATTGTTCACCTGCAAAAACACTAACTTTAACACGTTATAAAGCGCTCGATCAAGATGAACGTTTAGAGAAGCTAATTTCTGTTACAACACAAAATTTGGAGAATACGTATAGGGCACTTCATTATAATGTAGGACAACAAATTCCCTTATACAGAATGTCCTCTTCAATGGTTCCTTTGGCGACTCACCCAGATGTAGAATTTGATTATATTAATATTTTTCACAAGCAATTCAAAGAAATAGGCGATTTTATTAAAAAGCATGAATTAAGAGTTAGTTTCCATCCTAATCAATTCACGCTTTTTACAAGTGAGAAGCCACATATTACTGATAATGCTGTAATTGATATGGAATATCACTTTAAAGTACTTGAAGCAATGGGCGTTTCAAACCAAAGTGTGATCAACATCCATATTGGAGGGGCTTACGGTAATAAGGAGCTTGCTATTAATCGCTTTTATGAGAATATAAAAAAACTCCCTTCTCATATAAAAAAACAAATGACACTAGAAAACGATGATAAAACGTACAATACCTCGGAGACATTAATGGTATGCAAAAAAGAAGGTATACCGCTCGTGTTCGATTATCATCATCATATGGCCAATTTATGTGATGAACCATTAGAGGAATTATTACCTTCCATTTACTCGACTTGGGATCACACTCATTTGAAACCTAAAATACATATTTCCTCTCCAAAATCTGAAAAAGAGTTTAGGTCTCACTCAGACTTAATTGATCTTGATTTTATTAAACCCTTTTTTTACATTGCTCGATCAATTGGAAGTGATATCGATATAATGATTGAGTCGAAAAAAAAGGACATAGCATTATTACAATTGATGGAAGACCTATCGAAATTAAGGGGCTATAAACGAATAAGCGGCGGAATGATTGAAGTGAAATAGAAACCACAAGGGAACCTTTACTCCCTTGTGGTTTTACAATTTAAGAGCTTTTTATCTGTTGTGAACTCATTAGTGATATGATGGTTTATAGATATTCATCTAAAGTCTAACTGCGACTCTAATATAAAGGTGGCTAGCAAATGAACTATCAGAATGCTTTACAACAATACATAATAGCAACAAATACGCATGATTTTGACCAAGTAAAAAAATACATACATAAGGACGCTACTTATTGGTTTTCTAATAAATCATGTACAAATTCACTTGATATCCAACAGTACTTTGAAAATGCTTGGAATCTGATTCAAGATGAAGTCTATAGAGCTACAAATATAAACTGGCTAACTACTGATGAGAATTCCGCTTCCTGTACTTATCAATATCATTATGAAGGCTACATGAATGGGAAATTCGTAAAAGGTCATGGTAGGGCTACAAATGTGTTTATAAAGGATGCAGTTGGTGACTGGAAGGTTATTCACGAGCATTTGAGTAGCCATGCATAACACGTGATTTCTTTCGTGGCCTTTGTGCTCATAGAATGTAAAAAAAGCTCAGATCATCAATCTGAGCCTTTTTCATCATTATTATCATTATGCCAGCTACTATTGTGCCTGTTATCGTGTTCGTGCTCGTTGTTTTTGTTTCCATTACCTTCATCACGATCATTGCAACTATGGCATCGTTCACTTTGTTCTTTTCTACTTTTGTAATTATTGCTTCTTTTTACTTCGCGTTCGTAATTATTCTGATTTTTTTTTTTATCTTGGTGATTTTCATTGTTATTGTCTTGCCCTTGTTGATTTTGTTTCGATGAATCTCGATGCTCTTCTTGATGTCGATTTTTCCACTGACTTTGCTTATTTCCCCAATGCGCTTCTTGGTGTCTATTATTCTTCTCTTCTTTTGAATAACGATGATTATTCGCTCTGTTATTCTCTACTTTAGGCGACTTAACATTAGGTTTATCTTTGCCATTCTTTTCGCCTCTTGACACTTTAGCTGAATGAGAATTAAAACTACTTACTTGCTTATTTTGAGTTTGAGTTTGAGGTTGAGTTTTAATCTTAGGTTGAATTTTAAGTTGATCTAAATCCTTAGAATTTGGAATTTTAATATGGTTATTGGTTTCTTGAATATCCTTCAATTCATTATTTAGTTCACTTTGTTTATTTTTAAATTCCTTTTTCATCTCACCCGTTAATTTGATTTGATCATCCGGTTGAATAACTTTAGACTTCTCCATTTCACCAACTAAATCATCCATAACTGACTGTAAAGGCTCCTGTTTCCAGTTATCTATTTTATCAATCACTTTTTTACCTTGTTCATTGTGACCTTTTAATCCAATAACATTTAACTGTTTATCTAAAATTAATGACACCTTTGCCCCTGAATCAATTGTGACCCTTCCTGCTGCCAATGCCTTTTTGTTGTTCCAATTTACGAATACAAATGACATTAGAATTAATGCACTGGCAATTACGACAGGAATCAATTTCGGGATATTTATTTTTATTTTATTATTTGAAATAATTGCGCTGCTGGGGAACTGAATTTCTTCACCAATTGAATAGGATGACAATAACTTTTTACATTTTAAATACTCACCGTTAGCTGTTAATACAACTACGGAAGAATGATTTACTTTCAATACAATACCATTGTTCATCTTCAGTTCCCCCTTTTTAAGTAGTTTTGTAAATAAATATAGTCATTGACGCTTATAATACACATGGCAATTATATATTTCCTATGTTTGTCTAACGTTTTTCGACTTATATTAACTTTAGTTTCTAGTTTGTTCATCGGTAACTTTTTCTTTTTATATAGAAAGGCTAACATTTCTTCATCACAAACAATAATGTCTACAACTGAAAAAATATGTTCCCTTGTATCTTCATGTTTAGGGGATACCTCTACTAAAGTTTCTAAAGTAATGCCAAATTGTTTAAGCATCTCACTGAAATGAATAATTTCCTCTTTACGATTGATCTCATCAAAGTTTTTAATATACGAGCTATAAACATGGTCATCGTACTGTTTATGTATATCCTCCGACCCATTTTGTTCTAAAGTCAATAATTGATATTTAGATTCCTTACGAAAATAATCAATCAACTCACGTTTTATGATCAATTTGGCGAAAGTTAAAAATGAAGCCCCTTTTTTATATGAATATAGTTTAATAGCTTCATGAAATGCACTTAGCCCAATACTATATTCATCTTCTTGATTTGTAATATATCTGCCACAAATAGTAGAAACAGTTTTGCTTATAAAAGGGGAGTATTGAATGATAAAATCATCAAATTCCTTTGATGAAGATTGTTGTATTGTTAATACAATATCTTCAATTTTTTCTTTCCTTTTATACAGTGTCTGAAAAATTGTAAGTAACAAGACCCCATCTCCTTTCAAAAGAGGATTGATTGGTGACTAAAGAAGGCGCCTCCATCATTATATAATCAAATGAATGTAAGAGGCACCATTTTAATTACCAATTAAACTTAAGCATATCGCATCTTATGAAATGTTTCATGCGATTTTCTTGAAAGGCGAATGGTAATAATTACTTATTAATCTTCGTCATGTCCATTTCCATGGTTTTCACCTTGGTCATTAGAATTTTCATTTTTTTTCCACTCTTGCTTTTCATTTCCCTTATGGTTTCCACGGTTTTCATGTTCACCACGGTTTCTATGATTTGTAACTTCGTGTTTTTTCACTTCATGCTTTTTTGCTTCATGCTTTTTCACTTCATGTCGTTCAGCTTTTTCTTCTTTTTCAACTTTTGCTTTTTTAACTTTAACTACTTTTACTTTCTTTGCTTTATGTTGATGGTGCTCTTCCTTATGCTCTACTTTTACAGGCCTTGTAGAAACCTCAGCAGCATCATCTTTGTCATCATCTTCACCTTGATCATCTTCATTAACATTTTTTACGACTGTATCTTTTACATCTTCGTTAACGTTTTTTACATCTGTATCATTTACATCTTCAATTTTAGTTATAGTTGTAATAACTTCTGGTGTATCTGATTTTTCAGTAGATCCATCTGGGTATTGAATTGTAATAACTGGTTTTAGTGCAGTTGAATTCTTTTCTTCATGCTTTAAAACTTTCTCTAGTCTTTCAGAAATTTTGTTAAAGCTCTTTTCAATATTTTTTGCGATTGCAGCTTTTGCTTTAGGATTTTTCACTTTATCTAAAACGTCTGCTAAAACAAGTAAATTATTATTTAAGTGGTGCTGAATTTTTGCAATTTCTTTTTGCTCTTTTGTTAATTTTTGTTTTTCATGTTTTTCTGTATCTTCTTTATCTGTTTCTTGTTTTTCTGTATCTTCTTTATCTACTTCAGTTGAATCTTCAGCTGGTTTCGTCGTAGCATTATCTTCTGTTGTTGTTTTTTCTGTAGTCGTTGGCTCAGTAATAGTTGGAAGCTTACCTTCAAGCTGTCCTTGAGCATTTTCCATCTGACCTAAAGCTTCTTTAATTGTTTCTTTTGCTAGATCTTCTTTACCTTCTTTAATTAATTCTCTTGCTTCATGAATACGCTCTTGCGCAAATTCCGCTAAAAGTTCTGCTTCTTTTACTTTGTCTGTTGTTAATAACAGTTGAATCTTTTCTACAGTTGTTTTTACAAAATAGAAGAAATCGCCTTTCACTAATGCAGGTGCTTCTTCTTTGTGGTTTACATCAGTTTTTGAAGCTGACTCATTTTCAGCAGCAAATACTGAACTTGAAAATCCTAATTGAGATAATAGTAATGCTGTGGCAGTTGTATGTACTAAAAGTTTTTTCATGTATTTTTTCCCCTTTAAAAAAGTTTCTTTATGTAGTCTCACTATAACTATTCGTAGAGAAGATCATTTTTTAGGGGGTCGTTTAAATAAAAATTTAAAAAATTAATAAAAAAATGGTGAAACTTGTTGTTTTTCCCGTTCCACCGACAAATTTGTATAAAATAATACCCAAAAATATTACAAATTAATACTCCTTGAAAATAAAGTTCGAACAAAAAAAGTACCATACCTTGAAAATCAGGCATGGTACTTTTAACATTTTACTAATTACATTTTTTCAGGTGCAGAAACACCAACTAAAGCTAATGCATTTTGTAATGTAACTTGAGCAGCTTTCATTAAAGCTAGTCTAGCTTTTGATTTTTCAACATTTTCCGCATCTAATACTTTTTCAGCATTATAGAAACTGTGGAAAGTACCAGCTAAATCAAACACATAGTTTGTAATATGATGTGGTGTACGTTTTGATGCAGCTAATGAAACGGCAGCTGGGAATTTCCCTAATTTCTTTAATAACTCATATTCTTTTTCAGATGAAACAAGGCTGTAATCAGCTTCTCCGCTATAAACAATACCCATTTCTGCTCCTTGACGAAGAATACTGCATACACGAGCATGTGCATATTGAGAGTAATACACTGGGTTTTCATTTGATTTAGAAACAGCAAGATCCATATCAAAGTCTAAATGTGAATCACATCCACGCATTGCAAAGAAGTAACGAGTTGCATCAATTCCTACTTCTTCCATTAAATCACGTAACGTTACAGCTTTACCCGTACGTTTACTCATTTTAACTTTTTCACCGTCTTGATATAACTGAACCATTTGGATAATCTCTACTTCAAGAGTATCTGCATTGTATCCTAAAGCTTGAATTGCTGCTTTCATTCGTGGAATATAACCATGATGATCAGCTCCAAGAATATCAATTAATTTATCTGCTCCGCGACTTAGCTTGTCTCTGTGATAAGCGATATCTGGAGTTAAGTAAGTATAAGAGCCGTCACTCTTAATTAGTACACGGTTTTTGTCATCTCCATATGTTGTAGAACGGAACCAAGTTGCTCCTTCTTCTTCATATGTCTCACCACGTTCATTTAAATCAGCAAGTGCCTCTAACACTTTACCGTTTTCATATAATGAAGTTTCTGAATACCATACATCAAAGTCTACTCTAAAATTACGAAGATCTCTTTGTAGTTTTTCCATTTCTAATTTTAAACCGTACTCACGGAAGAATTTGTAACGAGCTTCTTCTGGTTCATTCATAAAACGGTCACCGAATTCTCCAGCTAAAGTTTTACCAATCTCAATAATGTCCGCACCATGATAGCCATCTGCAGGCATTTCTTTTTCCATACCAAGAGCTTGCATATAACGAGCCTCTACCGATAATGCTAAATTGTTAATTTGATTACCTGCATCATTGATATAGTATTCGCGTGTTACTGCATAACCAGCTTTGTTTAAAACATTACATAATGAATCTCCAAACGCAGCTCCACGTGCGTGACCTAAGTGTAAATCACCTGTAGGATTCGCTGAAACAAACTCAACTAAAATCTTTTCGCCGTTACCAAAGTTAGTTTGGCCATATTCTTTTCCTGATTTAATAATTGAAGGAATTAAATCTGTAAGATAGCTATTATCCATATAGAAATTGATGAAACCAGGTCCAGCAATCTCAACTTTTTGAATGCTAGCTTTGCTTTGATCAAACGAGTTAATTAGTTCTTCTGCAATCATTCTCGGAGCTTTTTTAGCAACACGTGCTAATTGCATTGCCATATTTGTTGAAAAATCACCATGTGTCTTATCTTTTGGAGTTTCTAACACGACTTGTGGTAATTGTTCCTCCGTTGCTAAACCTGCTTTTAATACTGCAGCTTCTATTTCATCTTTTAAACGACTCTTTACTTGTTCTAATGTATTCATATCGTTGCCTCCTTAATTGATACTGTAATGTTATACGAACCAGCATTTTCATCACCAACGAATAACTTGTACCCTAATTGAAGTACACCCTTTAAAGGTCCCTCTGATACTAGAAATTGTAGTTTTTTTGTATATGCTTTCGTTTGAAATACTCCTAATTCATTTGAGAAAGTACCTTCAGTCGTTTCATTCACTCGATACTGGTGACGCATCATAACTCCACCATTACGGATGATCGTAACTTCCCCTTTACTAATTTTCATTGTTGCCTTTACTTTTCGATCTTCATGTTTTTCTTCAAATAATAAGTATGAAATATCTTCTTTTTTATAGTATAGGCCATTTGCTTGAAAACTGATTTTATCACGCCCGTGTGAATCTTTAATCATAGTCTCAAAATCAATTGAGACAGGTATGCCCTGTTGCTCTTTCACTTTTACACGTCCTTTTCTCCCGATGAACGTAACGAATCACATCCAAAATCATCTTTTCCCATTTTAGCATAATCTAATAAAAAAAATAAAATAGGTAAGAAAAAAATTGTGAAAAATATTCATTAAAACGAACAAAGAATAGGGGCGGCTCTTTCGAAAGCACGAACACTTTGTGTATTTTGTTGATAAAGCTGTGAACTTTATTGATAAAGTAGTTAGTTTTGTTGATATAATACTTAGTTTTGTTGATAAAATACCGATTTTTGTTGATAAAACCGTTTAAGAGGCTTCTTTAGCGTTGTGGATGATTGATAAGCACGAACACTTTTTGTACTTTGTGCATAAAGCTGTGAACTCTGTTCATAAAGCACGTAGTTTTGTGCATAACACCGCGTTTTTTGATTTTGACGACGTGGTTCTGTGCATAACACAGCGCTTTCTGATTATGGCGACCTGGTTTTGTGCGTAACACAGCGTTTTCTGATTATGATGACGTGGTTCTGTGCATATCACAGCGTTTTCTGATTATGGCGACTTGGTTTTGTTCGTAACACAACGTTTTTTGATTATGATGACGTGGTTCTGTGCATAACACAGCATTTTCTGATTACGGCGACCTGGTTTTGTGCATAACACAGCGTTTTATTGGTCATGGCATCGTCCTCGTAAAGCAGCGATATTCCTTCATACCGCCGTGCCTTTGTACACAAAAAAGGGATTTTTTTATAACACATCCCTCTCATGAAATTGTGAGAATATTTGTTTTCAATTGAAAACGGTTTGTGAGACAATAAAGAACATATGGTGAATAGAAGGAGATTTTATGAAAACAATCGCACAACAATCATCTAGCAAATTATTTTTCATCGGACTAGGCATTGGAATCATTGCGTTATCGAGCATTTTTCTCATTTATTTGTACGCCTTTTTAGTGCCGTTCGTTGTGGGAATCGTCTTGTGGTTTTGGATCAAACGAAAAGCGATCATGTTCGGTAGTTTTACAGCAGCACTAATTGGATTACTTGCACTCATCGGCTTCATCGTTTATATGATGCTTTTTGGTCATTTCGGACCATGATAAGCAGCTCGTAAAGGGCTGTTTTTTTATTTGTAAAAACACAAAAAAACCCGCTAGGAATTTTTATTTCCAGCGGGCTTTCACTAATTCTTGAGATAACTTCTAATTAATGTGCAGATTCTGCTTTATCAATATGAAGTAAGTGTTTTTTATTAATAAATAAGAATAGTACTGATACTAATACAAAACATCCACCTACATAGAAAGGTACATGTGGATTATACCATTCAGCAAGCTTACCTGCTAAGTATGGTGCTATTGCTCCACCTAAAAAACGTAAAAAGCTATATGCCGCAGATGCTGTTGAGCGCTCAACTGGTGCTGCTTGCATTACTGCTGTTGTAATTAATGTATTGTTATTACCTAAAAATGCACCAGCTATAATTACACAGACGATAATAACGCTATTTGTATCTGTTCCAACACCCATAATAATAAGCGTAATCGCAAATAGAGTTAACATTGCATACATCGATTTAAGCGTACCGAATTTTTTTTGTAGCTTTGGCGCCATAAAAACTGATGTAATTGCTAATAGAAGTCCCCAACCTAAAAATACGAATCCTAAACCATGTTCTTTTAATCCCATATAGAATGGTGAAAAGGCCAGTAAAGTAAAGAATCCAAAGTTATATAAAAATGCTGTAATCCCTAATGTTAATAAAGATCTATGTTTAAGAGCGCGGAATGGATCCAAGAATGACGCTCTTTTTGTATTTTGTGTAATTGGTGTTTTTGGCATCATAACTGATAAAGATAAAAATGCAATGACCATTAAACAAGCAACACCAAAAAATGGGCCTCTCCAAGAGATTGAACCTAATTCTCCACCTAAAAGTGGCCCAACCGAAATACCAAGACCAATTGCAGTTTCATATAAAATAATCGATTGTGCAACACCTGACCTAGATAATGAAACAATGGCTGATAAAGCAGTTGCTACGAATAGAGCGTTACCTAATCCCCAGCCTCCACGCAACCAAACTAATTGCCATATACCACTTGAATTTCCTCCAAGTCCAGCGAACACTGCAATAATTAATATACCTAAAAGTAATGTCCATTTTATTCCGATACGTGAAGATATAAAACCTGTAATTAACATAGCAATTGCCATGACTAAGTTGTAACTTGTGAAAAGAAGAGTTACATCACTTTTTGAAGCATGCATCTTTTCTGCGATTGCTGGTAAAATCGGGTCAACTAATCCAATTCCCATAAATGCAATAATACATGCAAACCCAACTGCCCAAATAGCCTTTGGTTGATTTAATAGACTAGACTTTTGATTTAAATTTGTCTTTTGACTTTTACTATTTGCCAAATTTGACATATTCCATCCTTCTCCCATAATTATTTATTATTCTAATGCACTTCGTACTCTCTGATACATCTCATTCATTTCACTTCTTATGTCGTTCATTTTTTTAAGCTTTTCATCAATCATATTTAATTGTTGAGCAAGTATTTCCTCTGCCCCTAAAAGCTTTTGCTTTCTTTCATCTTCATTCATCTTTTCCTTGTTTTCTCTATATTGCAGTCGAAATTCTTCAAAGGCCTCATTAATTGCCATATATTCCTGTACCTCTTGCAAAGAAAAACCAAGAACATCTCGAACATTCATTATTTTCTTTAGTCGTTCAATATGCTCATCTGAATAAAGTCGAAATCCGCCTTCGCTTCTTTCAGGTGGAGGGATTAATCCAATTTCCTCGTAATATCGAATCGAACGCTTCGTTAAATTGCACTCTTTTGCTACTTCATCTATTTTATAAAGCAAATCATTTCCTCCCTTCGAAAAATATTTAATTGAATTCGTTATTTACATCACTAATATATCTTACTCCTAATGTATCGTTAACGTCAACGTTAACTTTGTACTTTTTTCTATTTTTATCTTTCTTCAAAATCATTGTTTTACTATTAAAAACTATAGAATTTCTTTTTATCACTGACTATTTTTCCTATACAAAAAAACCCGAAAGATAAATTCTCTTTTAGAGCATTTACCTTTCGGGTTCCACTTTCTTCTATATTAAATTTCGTATACTTTATGCTGCTTTCTGTAACTTCTTCATTTTTTTAGCTTTGTTTCTACGTTTTAATGCCCACATTGTAATACCAGTTATTCCTAGTCCAAGTGGAGCAATACCAACTAAGGCATAAATTGTTTTTACGAAAACCCCACCATAAGTACCTCTATGTAAACTTTGTCTCCAAACGAAAAATTTATCATAGGCAGTTTCGTTATTTTTGGAAAAAGATCCTAAATGCTTGCCAGAAAATTGATCGTAGAATTCACTTGTATTCCCTTTACCCTCAGGATCGTAAGTGCCATCGCTTAATTGGGCTTCTATAACACCCTCTTTATCAGATGGAAGTCTTAATTTGTATAACTCACCTTCAGGATGTAACTTTTTAATTTCAGCAGTTATAGCATCCAATCCAATTTTATTTTTGCCATTATCAACTGATTTAAGCTCCTCAGGATAATTCGATGTAAACTTTAATTTCAAAGACTCTTCAATCTTTTCTTGGAATGGATATAGCATTCCTGTAATTGCTACAACGAGTAAAAATGGTAAAGTAATTACCCCAATGAAATTATGTAATGATAAATTTCGTGCCATTTGGCTTTTATTCCATTTTATTTTTAGGCTTTTAAACATTCGTTTAATACCTGGATACCATAAATAGATACCTGTAATAAGAATTAAAATAAATGCAATTGCAACGATCCCTATAATTGTTTCGCCAATATCATCTAACAATAAATGTGTATGTAAATCTTTAACAAAAGATACGAATGATGCCTCTCTATCAAAATTACCTAATAGCTTACCATTGCTAGGATCTACATAAGCATCAATTTCATTATGTCCTTTTGACATATTTGCATGGTATACATTTGATAACTTTGAAGGAACATCCATCCTAGAGATTTCAAATCCTTTGTAATTATCAAGAAAAATCTTTTCTGCTTCGTTAATTCCAACATTTCTTTCACTACTTGCAGGCTTAAAATACTGCGGATTTAACACATGTTCAATTTGATCCCCAAACACTAAAACACTACCCGTTGCACATACAGCAATAATAAATAGTCCAAAAACTAAACTGCACACAAGATGTAGTGTCAAAATAAACTTCCTTACCCCTTTTTTCATTTTCATCTTCTCCCCAAATCACGATAATAATAATCGTTCTCAATTATAAGGGTAATGATTATCATTATCAATAACATTTTCATATATTTAGTAAATTTTTTTATTCAAGTTCAAAATTCTATATAAAAAAAAGACGATTTCTCGCTCTAATGAACGAAAAATCGCCTTTCACAATTCGTATTATTTTACCCAACCTAATAGGATTTCACGAATAAACTTACTTGCTGCAACTTGAGTTTGCTCAGCATGATCATACACTGGAGCTACTTCTACTAAGTCTGCCCCAACAACGTTAATATCGCTGTTAGCAATTGCTAAGATACTATCAATCATTTCTTTTGAAGTAATACCACCGGCTTCAAGAGTACCTGTTCCTGGAGCATGCGCAGGGTCTAGTACATCGATGTCGATTGTTACATATACTGGACGACCAGCAAGTGTTGGAAGTACTTTCTTTAACGGCTCAAGTACTTCGAATTTAAATAAATTCATTCCAACTTCTTTTGCCCATTCAAATTCTTCCTTCATACCAGAACGAATTCCGAATGAATAAACATTTTTTGGTCCAATTAAATCACAAACTTTTTTAATTGGTGTTGAGTGAGATAATGGCTCACCTTCATATGAATCACGTAAATCAGTATGTGCATCAAAATGAATAATTGCTAAGTCTGGGTATTTCTTATACATAGCTTTCATTACAGGCCAAGATACAAGATGCTCTCCACCCATACCTAGAGGGAATTTCCCTTCCGCTAACAGGCCATCAATATAGTCTTCAATCATATCAAGGCTTCTTTGAGCGTTACCAAATGGTAATGGGATATCCCCAGCGTCAAAATATTTAACTTCTTCTAGTTCTTTATCTTGATATGGACTATATTCCTCTAACCCAATTGAAACCTCACGAATACGTGTTGGACCGAAACGAGAACCTGGACGGAAGCTTACAGTCCAATCCATAGGCATACCATAAATAACTGCTTTACTTTCTTCAAAGCTTGGATGACTCTTAATAAATACATTTCCAGAATATGCTTCATCAAAACGCATAATTAAGCCCCCCTTATTTAGTAAGATCAGCTACAAATTTTGGTAATACGAACGCTGCTTTGTGTAGCTCTTTTGTATAATATTTTGTCTCAATATCAAAGAAACGATTCTCTTCTACTTCAAGTGGATCGTGTTTTTTCGAACCAATTGTAAATGTCCACATACCACTTGGATATGTTGGAATATTTGCAATGTATAAACGAGTGATTGGGAAGATTTCTCTTACATCACGTTGAACCTGTGTAATTAACTCTGGTGTAAACCAAGGGTTGTCCGTTTGAGCTACAAAAATACCGTCTTCTTTTAACGCTTTAGAAATACCAGCGTAGAAGCCTTTTGTAAATAAGTTCACTGCAGGACCAACTGGCTCAGTTGAATCTACCATAATTACATCATATACATTTTCACTATTTGCAATATGCAAAAATCCATCATCTACTTTTACTTCTACACGTGGATCTTCTAATTTCCCTGCAATTTCAGGTAAGTATATTTTAGAGTACTCAATTACTTTTCCATCGATTTCAACAAGAGTTGCTTTCTTCACACTTGGGTGTTTTAATACTTCACGAATAACACCGCCATCACCGCCACCTACTACTAATACGTTTTCAGGATTTGGGTGTGTGAATAAAGGTACATGAGCAACCATCTCATGATATACGAACTCATCTTTTTGAGTTGTCATAACCATTCCATCTAAAATAAGCATGTTACCGAACTCTTCTGTCTCTACCATGTCAAGCTTTTGAAACTCAGTTTGCTCTGTATGTAAAGTTTTATTAATTTTAGCAGTAATTCCAAAGTTTTTTGTTTGTTTTTCAGTAAACCATAATTCCATTTGTTGCATCTACCCTTCTTTATCAAGATTTAGTTTGAAACATAACAATGTAGCATTAACTTAGTTGATTATGTTTCGTATTATCCCCACTCTTCCTAATTCCTATCGGATTTGTGTTGTTACAACAATTTTTTGCCGTACAAAAGAAAAGTATAGAGTAATTTCACTGAAATGCAAGATTTTTAAAGCTAAATTATTTGATATTTTTTACTACATTAATTTGTATAAAAATTCTCTTAATCTACCATACTAGTATTAAAATACAGAATTATATTGAGAGGAGGATACTTTTTGTATCATATCAACTACTCTTTTCATTGGCGCACCCTTCAAAAGATTGGCATTTTACTTACTGTTATTTCAATTTTAGGTTCCCTATTTTTATCATGTGTCTATTTTATGGCTATTACTTCCACAAAACCTTCATTATTTATTGCATCGAATTCAAGCTATTACGATCACGATAATAAAATAATTAGTAAAACTCAGCTACTTCAAAATCGAAAAACGTTAAAAATTGCAGATGTACCTCCGATTGCAATCAATAGTGTTTTAGTTTCTGAGGACCGGAATTTTTTTCATCACCATGGTTTCGATTTAAAAAGATTAGGTTCTGCTATTTTAGTTAATTTAACAAAAGGTCAATACGCTCAAGGGGCTAGCACAATCACTCAACAACTTGCTAAAAATTTATATCTTTCACAAGAAAAAACGCTTAGTCGTAAAATAAAAGAAGCTTATTTAACGATGAAATTAGAGTCTTCCTATAAAAAAAGCAAGATCTTAGAAGCTTATTTAAACACCATTTATTTTGGACATGGCATTTATGGCCTCGAAACTGCAGCGAACACCTTTTTAGGAAAGGAAACGAAACAACTGACCATTGGAGAATCAACCTTTTTATTAAGCATTCCGGCTAATCCGTCAATCTATGACCCTTATATTCATTTTTCGTCTGTAAAAAAGAGACAGCAACGTATTTTATCGGCACTTGAAAAGAATAAATTAATTAACTCAAATACCGTTAAAAATGCAATGAATGAGTCTATTAAGTTAAAGCCAATTATTCATACTTCAAATTCTTCCTTTACATCCTATTTTCAACAAAGTGTTCAAAAAGAAATTACAGAGTCTATTGGTCAATCCGTCAATAATAATGGCAGTAAAATTTATACAACCTTTAATCCAACTATTCAAAATCAAATTGACCAAGCATTTGATCAATATATTAAGCCTTTTCCTAATCTGCAAGCTAGTGTAATCGTATTGGATAGTCAAACTGGTAATGTTTTAGGCATGACTGGAGGACGTGAGAAAGGACAATTTTTATTTAATCGCGCAGTTGCATCAAAAAGGCAAGTAGGTAGTACAATAAAGCCAATTTTGTATTATAGTGCACTTGAAAATGGATATACACCATCCACAATGCTCCAAAGTAAGCCGACAACATTTCATTTTGAGGACGGCGATACATATAGTCCCAAAAATAGTGGCCATCTTTATGCACATGATCAAATTTCTTTAGCTAAAGCTATTGCTGTTTCAGACAATATATTCGCAGTGAAAACTCAACAGGCTATTGGTGCAGATGAATTTATTAAAGCACAGAAACTATTCTATTTAACCGCACCTAAAAATAAGCTTCCTTCAATGGCACTCGGTACGCAGGATGCTTCCTTACTTGATATGACAAGAGCGTATGCATTAATCGCCAATAACGGTAAAGATGTAACTCCACACTTTGTAAGTGAGATTAAAACTCAATCAGGAAAATCAATCTATAAAAGAAAAGTTGACCATAAACAAAGATTAGAAAAAGATCAAACGGTTATTCTTAAACAATTAATGAATGGAATGTTCAATACAAATTTCTCAAGCTACTTACCAGTAACGGGAACAAGCATTATTCCTGAACTTTCAAAGGATTATTATGGGAAAACTGGAACTACAAAAACAGATAGTTGGATGGTAGGATTCCATTCCAATATTGTTGTAGGAGTATGGGTAGGATATGATCATTCAAAAAATTTATCTGCAGAGGAAAGTACATTAGCAAAGAAGGTTTGGGCATCGGTTGTTACAAATCTATCCGATAAGAAAGTAGATTCAAAAATACCTAAAGACATCGTAAAAGTTGCTATAGATGAGAAGACTGGCCTTTTGTATAAGGAAGGCTGTGGCGAAAAGGTTTCCCTATATTTTCGTAAAGGAACACAACCTACAAAACCTTGTATTAATAAAAAAAAGACAAAGAAACATAAAAAAGAAAAACAGGATAACACACCTTGGTATAGCCAGTACTTACCTTAAAAACAAAAGACCTCACCAAATTGGTAAGGTCTTTTGTTTGTCCTAGTCCTAGCTTTGTCCAAGCTAATATTAGTTTACTTTATTTGGTGATAAATGTAAAAAGATTATTCGACGTTTTCTTCATTTTTTTTTTATAATTTTCGAAAGAAAACTTACCGATTGGATCGCTTTTTTAGCTAGTGTAAAAACGTAACTTAATTCCTAATATTGGAAGCCACATCAAGTTTTTCTCTGCTACTAATTTACACTCTCTAAATATGCTAAAAGTTTATTAACCTAAAAGTTCTGTTTTTAATTGTTCCGATGAATTATTCCACATCTCTTCATTGTGTGCTTTAAGAAAATCAGCTAATAATGTACGAGACTTTTCATCCATATGATCAACCATTAATTTTCGTTTCATCGCTTTATCCATTTTATTTACATGATCAGGAAGAAGTTTATATCCCCTTCTAGCTTCGCGGTCAACTGTCATATAGCAACCAGTTACTCCTGCATAATAAGGTCCGCTTTCAGTTCTTTCAGTTGCTACCCATACTAACCAATATGGTTTTCCATTAGGAACCTCTTCCTCTTTTGTTAAGAATTTAATCCCTTTTTCAACTGAACTTCTTGCGTGCATTGCACCGATATCTACAAAAACATCATTCTCTTGTATATCAATAAAGACAGGAGAGATATTTTCTAAACTAATCGCCCCAACACCAAAACCGCCATGCCCGCTCGTTGAATCATTTTTTAATATATTGAATCCTAGTGATTTCTTTTTTGGTTGTTCAGACATCGTTAGCCTCCTAATAGTAAATTACATAATTAATGTTGTAACAATTGAATTAATCCAGTGGAAAACTGAAGGTATAGCAAACTCGAAAATTGGTTGTATTGTATAGTTATCTAAAGGAGTTAATACTAAAACTAAGAACACAAATGCTCCATACTGCTCATATTGTGACATTTTTGCGCGAATATCATTAGGTGCTAAATCTTCTATGATCCGATATCCATCTAATGGTGGAAGAGGAATTAAGTTGAATACAAATAGCACAATATTCATTTGTATGAAAATACTAAAGAACGAATTTAAAGTAATCGTTAAAGCCTCTGGGAAAGAATGAAAAAATCCATACTTTAATAGTAATGCATAAACGATTAATCCAAGTGTTGCCAATATAAAGTTACTTATTGGACCTGCTGCAGTTGTTAGAATCCCTGCTATTCTTGGATTTTTAAAGTTATGGCGATTCACTGGAACTGGTCTTGCCCAACCAAAGCCTAATATAATGATGGCAATCGTTCCGAAAATATCTAAATGTTTAAATGGAGAAAGAGTTAGCCTGCCTTGTTTTTTTGCCGTGTCATCCCCAAATTTATAAGCTACATATGCGTGTGCAAATTCGTGAACTGATAGTGAAATTGCGACAACTAGTAATATTAATGGTATATCTTTTAATGGATATTGAAAAAATGATCCCATTCTTGACTCCTCTCAAGAAATAATTGTTTTTGTGACTGCTAATTATTGAACTCTTTAATAAAAGTTTAAATTATTGATGGTGATTTCTTCAATGTTAATGATTTAACCGTTATTATTCTGACTTCCTGAGTTATAATAAAAATGACAAAACTAAGGAGGTCATATTATGCCATACGTTACAGTAAAAATGCTAGAAGGTCGCTCTGAAGAACAAAAGAAAGCTTTAGTAGAAAAAGTTACTGCTGCTGTGAGTGAAACAACAGGCGCACCAACTGAGAAGATTGTTGTTTTCATCGAAGAGATGACAAAAAATCATTATGCAGTTGCAGGCAAACGCCTTAGTGACGAATAGAAATTCTTACATACATTAACAGTAAACGGAACTAAAATCCGTTTACTGTTTTTATTATTGTTTCTCACACTACCAAGCAATTTGAGTATCTTCAATCGAATAAGCTTATCTTCTTTTAGCTCCTGCTATTTCTTCAATCATTTCAATTACTTTCTTTTTCTTCTCATCAGGGTTTGTATAGATTAAATCATAAGGGAAAAATAACTTAGAATCGAATAATTCTTTCCCTGTTATTCCATCGACTAGCTCTGATTTACGGGAGATTTCTTTTAAATCACCGTTCGTTTGCAACAATAATATTGGCTTCTTACCGTCTTCTTCACCATATCTAAAATAATCATAAGCCTCATCTGAGATCGTATCAATGACTAAATAGTATTCTGAATCAATATCTATTTCTAAAAATAGCTTCTTTAGTTCAGCAAATTTTTCAGTATGAGTTTGTGTGTCAAAATCGACATATTTAAATAAATTCCGATTCAAGAAACGTTGACATAGATCGCTCAAGATTTCGTCGGACTCTTCTTGCCACACTTGAAAATAATACAGAAGTACAGATTCGTCTAATTTAATATATTCGTCTAAATCAATCTTCCCTTCAAAAAGATGATCGAAATGAACTGGTACATAATTAAAATGATAACCTGACTCATGTAAATATTTAGCTCTTTGTAATATTTTTAGTAAAACTGCTTCAGCACTTCTAGACACTGGATGAAAATAAACCTGCCAATACATTTGGTATCGACTAATTAAATAATGCTCAACGGCATGCATACCTGATTGTTTAATAACGACGCCATCAGGACGAGGACGCATAATTCTCAATATACGTTCCATATCGAAATTACCATAGCTCACTCCAGTGTAATATGCATCTCTAAGAAGATAGTCCATACGATCAGCGTCAATCTGACTTGAAATCATACTTGTAACGAGCTTATTTTTCGAAGTTTTCTCAATGATTTCCGAAACCTGCTTAGGAAAGTCATCTCCAACCTTTTTTAAAATTTTATTAATTTCCGTTGTACCCTCTATAATTTCTCTAGTTAACTCTTCATGGTCTAAATTAAATATCTTCTCAAACGTATGTGAAAAAGGCCCGTGACCAACATCATGCAACAACCCAGCACAAAGAGCTAATAAACGATCATCCTCATTCCATTCAGGACGGCCTGAAAATACATCATCTACCATTCGCCTTATAATTTCATAAACGCCAAGCGAATGAGTAAATCGACTATGCTCAGCTCCATGAAACGTAAGATATGTAGTACCGAGCTGCTTAATTCTTCTTAGTCTCTGAAATTCCTTAGTTCCAATTAAATCCCAGATAACTTGATCTCTTACGTGTATATAACGATGTACTGGATCTTTAAATACTTTTTCCTCATATAGCTTTTGGAAACGATATGTCATATGTTGGCCCCCTTTCAATATGTACACTATTTCTTTATATGCTAAATTACTTGTTATCTGAACATGTCTCTTTTATTTCTATGATCTATAGTAAGCGACACTTTTTATTGTTCTAATCGTTGCGAAAGCTTTCTCCACATTTCGTATTGTCTAGCTACAGGCGTTAGCCCCTTGAGGTCATAAGCCGAATTCCAATTCAGGTAAAAATCAACCTGCTTTGGAATTCGTCTTATGCTTTTCGGGGCTGAGCAAACGCCTTTCGTATTTCTTTACTATTATATCAAAAAAACGCTCCTAAAGATGAAGGAACGTTTAATTCTTACCTAGTTTTGACTTTATCTTAACAAGTAGATCATCTTCGTTTGGAGCAGATAATGGACGGTTATTGACAAAGCAAAACGATTTTTTTCGTCCTGGTCCACAATAAGATTGGCATCCGATTTTAACCTCTGCGTCTTCATCTATTCGTTTTAAGCGAGGGACTAAAGTCTTAATATTCGTCGCCTGGCAATCATCACATATTCTAAATTCGTTTGACATTTTTTTTAAACAATCCTTTCTGTTCTTTATTGAACATACTTAGCAGTAATTTTACTCGTTCCCAAAAAGACATGCAAGTTTTCCTAATAAATCACACTCAAATAGTATTCTACTATTTTTTGTATAGTTTTCTATTTTTTTGTCCAAACTTCTATTAATCAGCTAGAAATTAAGTGAATTAATAATTGAATAAAAGAAAGTTGAGGGGAAATTTCTATGATGAAATTAAGACAAGATGCCTGGACTGAAGAGAATGATTTACTTTTAGCGGAAACTGTTTTACGCCACGTGCGCGAAGGAAGCACCCAGTTGAATGCCTTTGAAGAAGTTGGTGATGTATTAGAACGTACTTCTGCCGCATGCGGTTTTCGTTGGAATGCTGTAGTTCGTTATAATTATGAAAAAGCACTTCAATTGGCAAAAAAATTCCGTAAAGAAAAGCTTCGACACGCTAAAGGCGAGGATGCTAAGAAAAAATTATTATATACACCTTCTGAATCTAGTTATATACAAACAGATGTATCTAGTAATTTTGATCGTTATTTAAATGATGAGCAAGATTTAGAATATGGTGTTGAACTTGGTCAAGAATTTGAATCTTTTGTGGAAACTAATGATCAATTTGAAACAGACGCAGACGATGAGGTATTACATGATGAAGAACCAAAAACTGAAATTTTTTCAAATATTCCTTTAGTACAAAGTCAATACCAAGCACAGGCTTCACCACTTTCACCAAGTAATACAAGAAAAAGTTCAATTACAATGTTTGACGTGATTCAATTTTTACAAGGCCTTTCTAGTAATCAAATTGGTAGTGATCGCTTAGTCCGTGAGAATGATCAGTTAAAAAGAGAGCTTATGCAATTACAGGAACGAAATTCACAGTTACAGAGACAAGTAGAAAAGCTTGAAAAAGACGCTACTACTGTTCAAGAAGACTATGAAACAATGATGAAAATAATGAATCGCGCTAGAAAATTAGTATTGTTTGAAGAGGAAGAGAAACCAGCAGCAACATCCTTTAGAATGGATAAGAACGGAAATTTAGAAAAAATTGCAGAATAACATAATCTGTAGAAGAATAAAGAAACGAGTTCTTAAATTAGAACTCGTTTCTCTATTTTTAGTTATAAAATGTATTTACGGGTAGTCCCTATAATCTATTAATTTCCTAAAAATGACTTTTTAAAGAATGCTAGCTGTTTGTCCAGCGTTACAGGGTCACTAAATGATGCGCCGTTCCCAGTCATTTCATATACGTGATTATTTTTTACCGCAGGAATCGATTTATATGTATCTGTCTTTTTGAAGGAAATATCTGCATTTGCATACTGACTTATAATGATATAATCCCCTGCATATTGCGGTAGCACCTCTGTAGAGAGTGTGTAATATCCGTCCTTTAATGCTACTTCTTTTACTTTTTCAGGCATTTTTAATTTCATAGCTTGATAAAGTATTTCAGTTCCACGAGCCCAGTTATTGCCGAATACGTAAAGCTGCTTATCATATGATTCGAATACCGATACTGTAGCATCTTGACCAATTTTAGCGCGAATTTCATCTCCAGTTTTTTCAGCGCGTTGCTTGAAGTCATCAACCCATGTTTTTGCTTCTTTCTCTTTGTTTAAAAGCTTACCAATTTCTACATGCTGTGATAAATAGTCTAATTTACCCCATGTGTAAGTCACTGTTGGAGCAATCTCTTTCAATTTATCAATATTTTTAATATTTGATAATCCAATAATTAAGTCTGGCTTTAATTCAATAATTTTTTCTAGATTATCATCAGATACTTCCGCTACGTCTTTTAATTCTTTCTTAAAAGTTGGATTATTCTTTGACCAAACATCTACCCCAACGACATTAACTCCTAGGGAAATAACATTACCAGTAAAACCTGATAGTAGAATCACGCGTTTTGGATGTGTAGGTACTTGAACTGGTCCTGTTTCAGATTGGTATGTAAATGTTTTTGCGTGATCGTTTTTACTTGTCGTACTAGCCTTCTGATCTGAAGAATTATTGCTACATGCACTTATGATTAAAACAAAAACTAAAATAAACGGTAATAATAATTTTTTCATTTGTTTCTCCTTTTTACGATTATACAACTCCGAATTAATTGATAACGATTATCATTTTCATTACTTAATTTACTATAATTAGGATTTAATGTATTGTCAATCAATAGTTAATATTTAGAATATGAAGTTTTTTTACTTAGTTAAAAATCGTGCTAAAATAAGGAAATAAACGCATAAACGCAAGGGGCTTTATTTAATGAATCAATATTTAAATCGATTACAAAATGATGAAATACGCTTTATAGACGGCTCAACTTTAGGACCTTCCTTTGAAGCAAAACAATCTTTTGCATTAGATGACACATTATGTACAAAAATCGGAAGACTGGAGTCTCCTCCAACAATCAGAACATGGGTGCACCACAATACTATTGTTCTAGGTATACAAGATACTAGATTACCGAATTTAGTGAATGGTGTTAATTATCTTAATAGCCAAGGTTATAAAGCAATTGTACGAAATTCAGGTGGGCTTGCAGTTGTATTAGACGAAGGTGTTTTAAATATTTCACTAATTTTTCCGGAGGCTGAACATAAGCTTCAAATTAATGATGGTTATGAAATGATGTATGCATTAATTCAAGATATGTTTAAAGACTTAACTGATAAAATAGTCGCAAAAGAAATCGTTGGATCCTATTGTCCTGGAGATTTTGATTTAAGCATCGATGGAAAGAAATTCGCAGGGATTTCTCAACGCCGTATACGTAAAGGCGTTGCCGTCCAAATATATTTATGTATTAACGAGAGTGGTTCGAAACGTGCTTCCATTGTCAAAGACTTTTATGAGATAGCGATCAATAACCAAGAAACATCATTTAACTACCCTACCATTATGCCAAATACAATGGCATCACTTAGCGAGCTATTATTAGCTGAAATTACCGTTACAGATACAATGAAGAGACTGTTACAATCTCTAATTAAATTGACCCCTAAACTAACTCCTAGCTCTTTATTTGGTGATGAAATAGATTTATATAATTACCATTTGCAACGAATGATTGACCGTAACTCGGAAATAAGTTCGATGCAAGAATGTTAAGAGAAGGATAAGGATGTAGAAGAACCACAAGATTACTTTTTCTTGTGGTTTTTTGTATTTTCAAATTTGGTTTATATCTCCATGCCATCAAACTAAAAAAGAGTGCTCAAAAGTCCAAAGACTCTCGATCACTCTTTCTATATATCAAAGAAGAAAAATTCGGTCTACCCTTACAGTGACTGAGCAGCTGTAATGATTGATAATTTATAAACATCTTCACTGTTACAACCACGAGATAGGTCATTAACAGGCATATTTAATCCTTGTAAGATTGGTCCGATTGCTTCGAAATTACCTAAACGTTGAGCAATTTTATAACCAATGTTTCCTGCTTCTAAGCTTGGGAATACGAATGTATTAGCATCACCTTTAATAACTGAATCTGGTGCTTTACTTTTTGCTACAGATGGTACAAACGCAGCATCAAACTGGAACTCGCCATCTAAAGTTAATTCTGGCGCAAGTTCTTTTGCAATTTTAACCGCTTCAGCAACTTTTTCAGTTTCAGGTGATTTTGCTGATCCTTTTGTTGAAAAGCTTAACATTGCAATTTTTGGTTCAATATCAAATAATTTTGCTGTTTTTGCACTTTCAATAGCAATTTCAGCTAAGTCTTGGCTATTTGGTGCAATGTTAATCGCACAGTCTGCAAATACGTATTTTTCATCTTCACGAACCATGATAAATACACCTGATGTTTTTGTAACGCCTGGTTTAGTTTTAATAATTTGAAGTGCCGGACGTACTGTGTCCGCAGTTGAATGTGTTGCACCACTAACTAGTCCATTCGCTATATTTGCATAAACTAGCATTGTTCCAAAATAGTTTGGATCTAATAATGCTTTACGTGCTTGTTCTTCTGTTGCTTTTCCTTTACGACGCTCAACAAAAGAAGCAACTAGTTCTTCCATTTTTTCATAAGTTGATGGGTCTAAAATTTCTACTCCTTGAAGCTCTAAACCTAAACTACTTGCTTTTTCTTTAACGCTTTCTACATTACCTATTAATATCGGTTTTAATACTTCTTCTTTTGCTAGTCTATCAGCTGCTGTTAAGATTCTCTCATCTAAACCTTCTGGTAAAACGATTGAAATACCTTTACCTGATACTTTTTGCTTAATACTTTCAAATAGATTACTCATAATAGCCTCCAACATATTTAAAATTATTTTATTTGTCTATAATTAGAATAAAACCTTTTTAGAGTAATGAAAAATATAATATATTTAATAAAGCGCTATCATTTAAAGTAAATTAATTCCTAATTTTCTAAATAAATTAGGTTACTGTATAATTTTGTATGTTTTTACAAAATACTTTTAATTGTAGTATGCTATATAAATGAAAATCAATACGATAACGTTTGGGGGATTTAAAATGAGTGAAGCTGCAAAAACTTTAGATGGTTGGTATTGTTTACATGACTTTAGAAGTATGGATTGGCATGCTTTTAAACAATTAAGCAGTGATGAGCGTCAATTAGCTATCACAGAATTCCAACAAGTATTCTCAAAATGGAATCAAGTTGCCGATGCTGGTGAAGGTAGCCATGCTATTTACAATATTTTAGGTCAAAAGGCAGATATGATGTTTATGGTTTTACGACCTACTATGGATGAATTACTACATATTGAAACAGAAATAAACAAAACTACACTGTCTCAATTTATGATTCCTACTTATTCATACGTTTCTGTAGTTGAATTAAGTAATTACTTAAGCGAAGAAGATGGCGATCCATATCAAAATCCTCATGTTCGTTCTAGACTTTACCCTGCATTACCAAAATCTCAATACGTATGCTTCTATCCAATGGATAAAAAGCGTGAAGGTGAAGATAACTGGTACATGCTTCCTTCAGGAGCTCGTAAAGAAATGATGTACAGCCACGGAAAAATTGGACGTGGTTACGCTGGAAAAGTTAAACAAATCATTACTGGTTCAGTTGGTTTTGATGATTACGAGTGGGGCGTTACACTATTTGCTGAAGATGTACTTCAGTTCAAAAAATTAATTTATGAAATGCGCTTTGATGAAGTAAGTGCACGTTATGGTGTATTTGGTTCATTCTTTGTTGGAACGATCTTAAAAGAAGACGCATTCTCAAAATATCTTTACGTATAATTGAATACTTAGGGTATCCTCTATATACGATCAGTCATAGTATATAAATTAAAAGACTTCTCTTTTTGAGAAGTTTTTTTATTTCCCTTTTGGAAAAGGTGTCATATGTTTCTTTCAATTTTAATATAGTTACAGTAGTGAACGAACTAATTAGTCCTCGCTTTCCGATCACCTTTTGGGATTCGTGCAGAGTATTTAACTCGGATGAGGAGGCTTTTTTATGGCTGTAATTCGTTATACCGAAGCTGAAGTTTCATTGCTTGCAAGATTAATGCGTGCTGAAGCTGAAGGCGAAGGTAAAGAAGGTATGTTAATGGTTGGAAATGTCTGTGTTAACAGGGTATTATGTGACTGCTTAGATTTTAGAGATATTCGGAGTCTAACAGATATGGTTTATCAGAATCCTGGTGGTTTTGAAGCCGTGCAAAAATCATACTTTTATCAACGTGCACGCGATCAAGATATTGAACTTTCTAGAAAAGTAATAGCAGGACAACGTTTTTGGCCTGCAACTTATGGCCTATGGTTCTTCCGCCCAGCAGGCTCATGCCCAGGAACTTGGTTTAACCAAAAACTAGCAGGAAGATATAAGTCACATTGCTTTTACCAACCAACTTCTCAAGATTGTCCTAAAGTTTACAGTGTTTAAAACGATTTAACTAAGGGAGGTTTTTTCTTTGAGTAATCCTTTCGAATATTATCAAAATATTTATCGTGCGGCCCAACCTACCCAGGGACAAGGGCAACAAACTGGGCAAGGGCAAGGGCAAGGGTTTGCAGCTCCATCAGGTGGCATGATCACTCAGCAGGGTCAAGTGTCAGCTACACCTGGTCTCTTTGAACAATCATATGTCGAAAATATTCTTAGAGCTAATCGTGGGAAAGTTGCTACGGTTTATATGACATTCACTGGACACCAACAACAAGTATTCGTCGGGTATATTATGGGGGCAGGACGTGATCATATTGTACTCAGAGATGTAAATTCAACAAAAACTTTCGTATTACTGACAATTTACTTAGACTACGTCACATTTGACGAAGAAATAGCTCTCCCTTATCAACTTTAGAAAAAAAGTGTTCAATACAGTGCAAAATCGCACTACTATTGAACACTTTTTTTATTTCATAACTGAAATACCTACTAAGATCCAAGCAACCAAAAATGCTAATCCTCCTAATGGAGTGATTGCACCTAGTATTTTAATGCCAGATACACTTAATATGTACAAGCTTCCTGAGAATAAGATTATTCCTATTACCGATAACCATCCAGCCCACATTAATTGAGTTGATGATCCATATTTATCAATTAAAAATGCGATAATAAATAATCCACCTGTTTGGAACATTTGATATTGAACAGCTTTATGCCAAACTTCTAGTGATTTCGCTGAAATTTTCCCCTCAAGTCCATGTGCTCCAAATGCACCTAATGCGATAGATAAAAATGCAAAAATACTACCAAACAAGAAAAATAACTTCACTTCTTCTCCCCCTATATCTTAAAAATCTAATAATGATCCGCCTTGTTCCGAATCATCTATTTTAGGCATAACAGACGGCTGAGACATAATAGGCTGACTTGGTATTGATTGAATAAAATTACTAGTTATTACACTTTTGATAACCTCTACACTACTCTCATCTTCAAGAAGTAGCTCGCATAAAGAACGAATACTCGCTATTCTTTCTCGAAATTGACCTGGCTTTTGTGTATTTACTTTCGCCTTTTGTAACTCATTTTCAATTTGCTGGATTACTTTTTCTACACTGATATTCAGATAAATCACCACCAAACTTTTTTAACACAATCCAATAAACTTTATTATACTATGGCTTTTTTATGAAAGCGAATAACAACCAAATTAAGCACTATTTTAGTCGAACGGTGGTATACTAAAAAGGTTAATTTTAGGAGGTAATTTTTTTGGACTATAAAATGATTGTATTAGACATCGATGACACACTTTTGACAGATCATCATGTGATTTCTCCACGAACTAAAGAAGCTTTACTAAAAGCACAAGATATAGGTGTTAAAGTAGTATTAGCATCTGGTAGACCAACCTTTGCAATGCATAAGCTGGCAGAAGAACTATTACTTCATGATTATGGTAGTTATGTTCTATCATTTAATGGTGGAATTATTACTGACTATCGAACTAAAAATAATGTTTATGAATGCGCATTAACAAAAGACCAAGCCCATGAACTTTACGAAATTAGTAAAAAACATAATGTGTTCGTTCATACATATATTGAAAATGATATTATTACTGAACAAGGCAATCAATACACTGATATTGAAGGCGAGCTTACAGGTATGCCTATAAAAGAAGTAAGTAGTTTCACCGGTCATGTACAAAATGACGTAGTAAAATTATTAATGTTAGAAGATCCAGAAAAACTAGCTCAAGTTGAAAAAATTCTCCAAAAAGAGCTCGAAGGTAAAATTAGCGTCATGCGCTCGAAACCATTCTTCTTAGAACTAACGAATATTGAAGTAGATAAAGGAAAAAGCCTTAATCATTTAATTCAAATTCTAGGAATTCGCCAAGATGAAGTCATCGCTGTAGGTGACGGATATAATGACCTTCCGATGATTAAATTCGCAGGACTAGGTGTAGCAATGGGGAATGCTCCAGAAGAAATTAAGCAACAAGCAGACTATGTAACTGCCACTAATAATGAAGATGGTGTGGCACAAGTTGTTGAGAAGTTTATACTGAATAATCAATAATGATGTGATCATAGTAAACGTATGATAACCCGCAAGAATGATGGGTTATCTTTTTTTATGTATTGAAATTTTGTGTGTTTTTCATGTTGTTTAGGCGAACACTAGGTGAACAATATTGATAAAGTTGTGAACCTCGTTGATATATGGCTAGATCTCGTTGATATAGTGTTTAATTCCGTTGATATATGATCAAATCTCGTTGATATTTCGGTATACTCATGAAAAACCCACTTGATTATTAGAGTGAACATCCCCCTCTTTAACAGATACAAGCGTCTTATCAACAAATATTCCGGTTTTATCAATAAAACTTTCTATTTTATCAACAAAAACAACTACTTTATCAATAAAGTTCACAGCTTTATCAACAAAATACACAAGGTGTTCGCGTTTTCCCTACGGAATCAAAAGAAGCTGCCTCATAAGACAGCTTCTTTTTTGATATTGATATAACTACCTTACTGCCCAATCAATTGCTTCCATTTGAAACTCTTCTAATTTTTGATTAATTTGTGAAAATGGTTTACTTCCAAAGAATCCTCTACTAGCAGATAATGGGCTCGGATGGTGGGCTTTTAATATTACATGATGGCTACTTGTAATTAATTCTTCTTTTGCTTGGGCGTGTTTTCCCCATAAAACGAAAATAATCGGACGTTCGTGTTTATTTAATTCAGATAAGATTGTATTTGTAAATACTTCCCACCCTTTATTTTTGTGCGAGTTGGGCTCTCCTTCGCGAACTGTTAGAACCGTATTCAATAACAAGATGCCTTGATTTGCCCAATTATTTAAATAGCCGCTTGTTGGGATCTCTATGCCTAAATCACTGTTTAGTTCTTTATAGATATTTCTTAAAGAAGGTGGTATTTTTACTCCTGGTAATACAGAAAAGCTTAATCCATGCGCTTGACCTGGTTGATGGTACGGATCTTGTCCTAAGATGACCACTTTACAATCTTCATATGAACATTCATTTAACGCTTGAAATAAATGATCTTTCTCAGGATAAATGGTTTGATTTTTATATTCTTCTTCTAGAAAACGCATTAAATCTTTAAAATATGGTTTGTCAAATTCTGATTTTAATTTTTCTCTCCACTGTGACGATAGTTGAAGCAATGAAATACCACCTTTCCTGACGAAATTTCCCGAGAAATAGTCTTTATTTGTTGTTTATTGTCGTTGTCCCCAACTCAATAGAATAGTTGAATTAATAAAATTGCTAATAGTATTTGAAAGCCTACAATACTCAGTGCGTATAGCGATAGTAATTTCCCTTGTTTAATAATTCGTTTTAGATTTACGTTCAATCCTATAGCAGCCAGTGCAGTAATTTCAAGCAAGTGACTTGTATTATTAGAAATAGTTGCAGCCCAACTTGGTAGCACTCCTAAACTATATAAAACACACATAATCACAAAACCAATTACATACCAAGGAAATTGGATTCTTACTTTTTCAACTGAGTCCTCAGTAGGTAAATTTCTTCTCTTTATATTCGATAAACTGAACACTACAAAAACAAGAAAAACTACTCGAATTAATTTAAATAAAGTCGCATAATTTTTTACCTCATCGTTCACCAAACTACCGCTGGCAACAACTTGACCAACTGATTGTAAGGTGCTCCCGATTAACGCAGAAGTCGGTAATGTTTGCGAGTGATATAAAACAGAAGCGATAACAGGCAGGATAAACATTAAGACTGTTCCCATCATATTTACAAGTGTCACTGCCAAGCCTTTTTCTTCTTGAGTAGCGTGAATAGCAGGAGCTGTGGCACCAATTGCTGATGAGCCACATACTGCATTTCCACTTGCCATTAAATAACTAAAGTTCAATCCAAAACCTAATTTTTCGCCGACCCAAATCGTAAAAATGATCACAAAACACATTTGAGTTACGATTAAAATAATGCCTTTTAAACCCAGTAAGCTTATCATTTGAACACTTATAGTTGCTCCTAATAAAAAAATTGAAATCTCCAATAATTTACTTTCTGCAAACTTTCTACCGCCTTCAAAATAAGACTTTAAGTGAACAGTATTACCGATTAAAAGCCCTATTAGAATTGAAAATGTAGCCGCTCCTATTGGCAATATATAAGAAAGTGATTGACTAACAAGCGCGATAATAAGACAAATAACTAACCCTGGAATAATCTTCAAAACATTCCCCATAATAATCTCCAAGTTTTCACTATAATATTTAATTCTATCCTTCATTATTATGTAACGAAAAAAGAAATTCGACAATATTCTTGTCGAATTTCCAAATTTACCATATAAAAAATTTACTCTTTATCGTAGCTTGAAGCTTCTACAATGTACTGAGGTCTTCTCTTTGCTTCATAATATGTCTTTCCTAAATATTCACCTAATACACCAATCATTAATAGTTGGACTCCTCCAAATAACATAATGAAATTGGAAATTGTATATAAGCCAGGTATTCTGATCCCTACCAAAAGTACTTTAAAACTCATCATAATAAAGATTAAAAGACTAATGCCAATTAATAGTAAACCAATTTTAGTTAACAATCTCAATGGCCTCGTATTAAAACAAAGAATATACTCAATCGACCTTTTCATAGAATCAAGCTTCTTTACTTCTGACTCTTTATTAATTATTCTTGACGTGATTTCATATTCGATTTCTTTTATTTTAAATCCAATCCAATTAAACATACCTTTTGAATAACGATTTGATTCAGGCATACTTAAAATTGCATTAACTACCTTTCTGCTTAACAAACGAAAGTCAGATTCATTTTGCAAAATGTCAGGATCAACAAATTTTCTAATGAATTTCTCAACAATGCCTTTTTTCGCTTTTTTTAGAACTGAATTCTCTAATTTTTTTGAGGCAAGTACATGGTTATTACCCTTTTTGTATTCATCCATCATCTCAAGAATAACGTTTGGTGGATGTATAAAGCTTCCATCCATTAACACGACTACCTCACCTTTTGAGTGTTCAAGACCAGCGCACAGTGCACCTTCTCTTCCAAAGTGACGAGTAAACGAGATATATTTCAAATGATTGCTATGGTTTGCAACAACTTGAAGTGCTAATAATGTATCATCTTCACTTCCATCGTTTATATATATAATTTCATAATCGTCTTTAAGTAATTTTAATGTATTTGATAAGTTAACGTGAAATCTTTCTAAATTTTCTCCACTGTTATAACAATAAACTACAACTGAAATTTTCAAACTAAACACCTACTTCTCCTAAAAGCTATGAAATGATAACTTTTATCTATGTTATAGCACTTGGTGAAACAGTTCAATCATTTTAATTTGAATTTGTATTTTTTGGCAACTAATGAATGAGTTTACTTTTTTTAGAAAGATCCACTATTTTACTAGCTCTTTTATTAATTGGCGCTTTAAAAACTACACCTATTATAATTGCAATAATGACAAATAGGGCTAGTGTCAGAAGATCCCTTTGAACGGTATTCCAAATGATTCCACCGGTAGCCTCTCTTAACAAACTTAGTGCATAAGTAAACGGTAGAAATGGGTTGATTGTTTGGAAAAATGGCGGAGTTACTTGAATTGGGTAGACTCCCCCAGCACCAGATATTTGAAGAACTAGGAAGATTATACCGATGCCTTTCCCGACATTGCCAAAGACCGAAACAAGCGTATAAACAATCAATGTAAATACGATGCTAATCAATAGTCCGAAGAAAATAAAATAACCTTTACTTGCTGCATATGTTCCTAAAATTAGGAAATTGCCAGTAGTTACGACTAGTGTTTGAAATATACCAATCGAAATGAAAGTTAATAATCTCCCAAAGTAAATTTCCCTACTTTTATAAGATTTCTCTTCATGAACTTCTGTGGTTAATAAAGAAACCATTAATAATGCGCCTACCCATAATGACAAAGTCGTATAAAAGGGTGTCATTCCTGTCCCATAATTCGGTATTGGGAAAATCCGCTCTTTCTTTATTTCAATTGGACTTGAATAAAAGTCACTTACTTTTTCGATATCTGTCCGAAGAAAATTTATTAAATCCTCGATACTACCTTTTTCTTCGGCTTTTCTAATCTCATTAGCTAATTTTTTAATTTTTGTTTCAATGACCGGGAATTCATTAATTAATTGTTGTATATCACCCTTTTTTGTCTCTAATAAATGGGATGTACCAGCAAGTACCCCTTTAATGATCGGTATATTATTTTTAGCATCAGTCAATATCGTCTGGCTATTTTTAATGGATTCATTCACTAATCTCGATGCCTCATTTAGCTTTGGCACAAAATCTTGGTCAAAATTTGAATTTAAACTCGCTAACGTGTTATTTATATTAGTTGCTCGATCGTTCATTTTCTGAAGCAAATCCGTAGGCACATTGCCACCGTTTTGAATTTCCCTTTTTATTTGATCATTTTCACTTTGAATTGTCGCTAGGTCTGCATCTAATTGTTTTAGTGCGTTAATATCTTTATTGAAATTTACTGTAGTATTTAGACTATTAAACGATTGAAGCACTTGAATTAAAGAGGGAATGATATTTCTTGAATTTGGTAAAATTTGTCCCATTTCATCTGATAGCCTAGTTGACTCATCAGGATTAATACCTTGATTCTGCATTTGTGATATAGTGCTTTGAATGACGGCTGATTGGCTTTGGAGTAGATTAAGGGTCTGTTTAATAAATGGAATTGCATTATGTATCGATTGATTAACTTGATTAAAAAATCCATTTAAACTACCCGTAAGCTTCTCACCATTTGAAACGATCTGATTGATCAGTTCAATATCTTTATTAGCTGTTTGAATGACTCCTTGTACTTTACTGTAATCATTTAATGCTTTATTTACTTCAGATTTTATTTCAGGCAAGTCTTTTTCTAGCTTAAAAATCATTCGCTCAAATTGTTTTATTTCAGGTAAGTTCGTTTGCAAATCAATTCCTATTTTATTAAATTCCTGTAGTACTTCTTTGCTGACGGTCTTTTCAAATTTCTTTGTAATCTCGCTCGCAATACCTGTTGCACCTTTTTCCGTATATTTCGGAGCAATAATATTAAGCTTTTCATTTACTTGATAAACGAGTTCAGGTTTTTTTGGATTGTCTGTTAATACCGTACTAATTTTCTCGGAAAAATCTTTCGGAATCATAATGCTAGCATAATATTTCCCTTGCTTGACCCCTTCATTTGCCTTATCCCTACTTGTAAATCGCCAGCCTAGTGTAGGACTTTCTTTTAATGAATTGATTACTTCATTTCCGATATTTATCCTATTATTTAAAACAGTTGCACCTCTGTCCTCATTTACGACTGCAATCTTTAAGCCCTTCGTGTTTCCATACGGATTCCACGAAGACTTAATATTAAACCATGCATACATTGAAGGCATGATAATTAAGCCAGCGATAATCATTAAAGCTGCCCAATTAGTTACAATTCGTTTCACATCGCGAAAATAAATCTCAAAAATTGAATTCATCTATAACTCACCTAATCTTAAATAAAGTTGAAAGTACTTAGAATGAAGGAGTTTGGCTAGGAAAAGAGACTGAAGCAATCTCCACATTCTTTCCTTATTGTTCTTCTTTTCTTCATGCCTTGATTTAGAAAAGAAATTAATTTCATATAGTATGCAATAAAAAATTCATAACTATTCTAGAAAGCAAGGATAGGAGAAATCAAAAATAGCTTAATAAAAAAAGACCTTCGCTTTAAATTAGCGAAAGTCTTCTAATAAATCCTTATTTTAAGTTTACTCCCATCTAAACGTACGAGCAGCGATTAAGAAGCTCACAACCATCCAGACGCACAACCAACCGAAGTCAGGGAGTAGATCTCCAAAGGTTGCTCCGACATTCATAATATCTCGCATCGCTGTTGATAAATGCGTAATCGGAATTGTTTTTATAATTGGCTGTAAATATTCGGGCATATTATTGATTGGGAAAAATACTCCACCTAAAAACATAAGCGGGAACGATAAGAAACCTGCAATTGGTCCAGCACTCTCTGGACTTTTTGCTAGACTTGCAATAATAAAACCAATACTCATAAACGTTAATGTGCCTAATATTACAAACAATACAACTAATAAAAATGACCCTCGAATACTGACATCGAATCCAAAATAGCCAATTAAAAGCGTTAAAATTGCTTGTAAGCTATTTAATATTAGTCTAGCTGTTATTTGTGCTGCAATAAATGTAGAGGCCCTTAATGTAGTGCCTTGCATCCTTCTTAAAACGCCTCGCTCTCTCCACGATGCAATTTGGCCTGCGACACCATTCATATTGTTATTCATGATTTGCATTGCAATAATTCCAGGTACTAGAAAATCTAAGTAGGAAAGTGTAATCCCGGCTACACCTTTAAAGTTTGTAACAATTTTTGGCGTGTATCCTGCCATTTGTTTACTTGCGGCATCCACATTTGCTGTAATTGTAGCAATTCCCCCTTGGAGCTGGGCCGAATTACTTTCGTTATAAAGTACTTTTAATTGAGCAGGTGCAGTTTGTTGTTTAGATTTCACCTGATCTTGAAAGCCTTTGTTAATGACGATGACAAAATCAGTTTTTCCATCAGATAATAATTTTTTTGATTTTAATTCATTCGTTTTTTTATGAATTTTTAGCGATTTCTGGCTATCCAAAACTGAAGTAATCTGTTTACTTGCTTGAGATTTGTCATAGTCAATTAAATTTACCGAATAGCTAGTTGTATTCCCATCGTTAAATATTAGTCCGAAAATAATCATAAAGAAAAATGGAAACAGTAGTGTCCAAACTAGGGCTTGACGATTACGCACATAAATTCGAAGTTGTGCTAAAGTCAATTGATAATAAGCCTTCATTCTTCACGTAACCCCCTTCCAGTCATGTGTAGGAATACATCCTCAAGAGTAGCGGTTCTTGTTGATAAATCAGAAATCGTCATATCTTCTTGTTTTGTTTGCTCTAATAAAGCCATTAAAGTAGCTTGAAGATTACGCGTATACAATGTAACGAAATCATGATTTATGACAACATTCATTACACTATCTAAATGTGTAAACTTATCTTCTTGCTCTGGCGATTTAGTTTTAAATTCAATCGCACTTTCAGCGGAGATTGAACTAACTAAATTGTTTGGTGTATCAAGAGCAATTAATTTTCCTTTATCCATAATGCCGATTCGATCAGCTAATACATGAGCCTCATCCATGTAGTGAGTTGATAATACAACTGTTTTACCGCGTTCTTTTAGCTTTAAAATGATGTCCCATAATGTTCTGCGAGCTTGAGGGTCAAGTCCCGTAGTTGGCTCATCTAAGAATATAATTTGAGGGTCATGAATCAACGCTAACGCGATCGCTAATCTCTGCTTTTGTCCTCCAGATAGTCCCTTTACTAGACTATTTTGCTTTTCGGTTAATAGCATTTCATCAATCAATGGTTGAATTGGGATATGACTTGGATAGAAGCTAGCGTACATCTCAATGATTTCTTTTACTTTTAACAAATCGAATAAAGATGTCGACTGAAGCTGTATACCAATCTCTTGTTTTATTTTATTTGAGTCCTTCCCAATCTTATGCCCTGCAATCGTAGCAACTCCTTCATCTGGCTTTCTTAAGCCCACAAGCATTTCCATTGTTGTAGATTTGCCAGCTCCATTTGGGCCAAGCAATCCAAAAACTTCACCTTTTTCAACTTCAAAACTAATTCCATCTACTGCATAGAAATTTCCATAACGCTTTTTAAGGTTTTCAACTTCAATAATTGAACTCATTGTTTTATCTTCACCTCGTCTAATTAACTATTTAAAAGGAATACTCTCTCTTTTTTTAATCAGCTTGCTAAGTATATAATGCAAAAATTAATTTATTTGTCGAAAAAGATAAACATTAATAATTTTTAATGAAAAAATTACATTTTTTTCCATCTGTTCTTATTCCATACTATACAAGACTTCTAAAACAATTAGTACCATTTATGTAATAATCATTTACATTTTATAACTTTATTGTAACGTCCATGTTGTCACTCTGTAATACTCATCGTTTACAATATGTTGGACATAAAACAAATAAAATGGCTATGTTTTTTTTGTTGGTATCTTTTACACGGCCATAAAAACAAGGTGATAAAAATGAGAATAGAACGAGAAAAATGGTTGGATGTTGCCAAAATGATCGGTATCTTTTTGGTTGTTTATGGTCATTCTACAGAAGGTCCGAATTCTATTACTTTTATTTACTGGTTCCATATGCCCCTATTTTTTATTATTAGTGGCTATTTATTTAAACCAGTTAATTCTGTCAGTGAACTGAAATTTTTTATTAAAAAACTAACATGTAGATTGCTAGTACCTTATTGTACGTATTTAGTACTATTTAGTTTATATGACATTACAACAGAGGTACTTAGAGGTACGATTAGTACTTCAAACTTATTAAATGAAGTAATTTCATTAATAATCGGTGGTAGATTTATTACAGGAGTGCATGGCGTATTCTGGTATGTAACATGTTTATTTATTACACAAATACTTTTTGCAGTAATCTGTTTATATTTTAAAAAGAATATTGTTCGCCTTTCCATTGTGATCGCTTGCTATTTAATTGCGCATTTTGAAACAATTAAATTAATTCCACATATCGGTAAAAACACCTTTAATCAAATTTCGATTCCATGGAATATGGATGTCGCTTTACTAGCGATATTCTTTTTAGGACTAGGTTTCTTTGCAAAAAAATTTATTGCATCTATTTCTAACTTTATTGGTATTTCATGTATCTCGTTAAGTATTTTTTATATGACATTATATAAAATGAATAAATTAGATTATCATTTAAGTCTTAAATATTTAAGATATGATCATTTATTTTTAGATGCATTAATTCCAATTACGATGACCATTGCAGTGTTATTTTTATGCCAAAAGCTCGCGAAGCTACAATTCGTACAACCATGCACAATCTTTGGTAAAGAATCACTAACAATTATGTATATCCATATTTTTGCGAATGCTGTTATTTCGCAGTTTTTCGATTATGGTCCGTTATTGTACACAGTCATTGGCTTAGCCGTTCCTATGTTGACTAAGAAATTTATTATTGAATCTCAGCCTACGATAAAGCCGTTCTTTATTGGTTTAAATGTAAAGCGTAAGCAAAATTTAAAAGTAAGAACAGCATAAAAAAAATAGCCCGAGGGCTATTTTTTTTATTTTAAAGTAACAACAGCTGCATCAGTACCTTTTTGGACTGAGCCAGTAGCTGTAATATTAATATTTTCTAGTACATCTCCATTTGTAAAGATCACTGGAGTAATTGTACTCTTTGCATTTTCTTTTATGTAATCTATGTTGAATGTTAATAGGTGATCTCCTGCATTAACATTTTGTCCTTCAGTTACATGTGCGTCGAAGCCTTCACCGTTAAGTTTAACTGTCTCTAATCCAACATGAATTAAAATCTCTACGCCATCTTTTGAACGAATTCCAATCGCATGTTTTGTATGGAATACTTGTACAATTTCTCCGTCAAAAGGAGCAACAACAACACCTTCTGAAGGTGTAATAGCGAACCCATCACCCATCATTTTTTCAGCAAATACCGGATCTGGTACATCTGATAGTGGGTGTACTTCTCCAGTTAATGGTGCCTTAATTGCAACTTGTTTAGCTGCAGGAGCAGATGCTTGAGTAGTACCGTCTTGCTGTTCTTCCTCTAAACCGAACATTTTCTTTAGTTTGTTAAACATAAAACTCACCTTTTCTTTAAAATAGATTCCAATCTTATCATTATCTTTTCATAGAAAATAATACTAATTATCCTAACAGAAAAAACACTTTTTTGCCTAATAAAAAGTGAACTTTTATTGAAATATTAATCAAATTGTATTTTGTCTTCAATAAAAGACATGAAATTCCTTCATTTTCTCACTTTCCAGCTAGTTTCTACAAAATAACAATATTTGATAAAATGACAATGTACAATTACTATTTAGGAGCGATTATATGACAGAAATGGTTCCACTATTATTCACTTTAGAAAATAAAAGGGTAACGATCATCGGTGGAGGGCAAATTGCTTTTCGAAAGGCAAAAGCATTTTTGAAAAGTGGCGCAACTATTACCATTATTAGTCCTCAAATATGCGAGGAATTAAGAAATTTACCTACTATTAAGCTAATGAATAAGTATTTTGAAAAAGATGACATAAAGGACGCTCATATTGTTATTGCAGCGACAAATGATAAAAATACAAATAAATTTATTAAAGATTGTATGACAGACTTCCAATGGTTTAATGATGTTAGTGATCAAAGTAATAGTGATTTTCATACTCCTGCCGTGGTGCGTAGAGGTGACCTCGTCGTTTCAGTCTCAACATCAGGTAAAAGTCCAGTTCTTTCCAAAAAGATAAAAAAGGAGCTAGAAAATTATTTTGAGGATCATTATAGCGAAATTGTAAACGAATATGCGATCGAACGAAAAAAACCAGCCATTGAGTAATCTCCAATGGCTGGCCGGCCTTACATATTATTACTGTTTTTTAAGCTTTGCTAATGCTTCTGCAAATGGATTATTAAATGGCTCATCTTCTTGCTTGTTTTGTTTGTTTAAATATTTTTGAACGTCACGTTTAGAAACTTTACTATTTTTTTCTTTTGAGCGTCTCTCTTTAAAATTAGTAAGCTTTTCTCTATGCCCACATGAACATGCAAAAATTTGACCTTCTCCCTCACCTCTAAGTTCTAAGCGCTTGAAGCATTTAGGGCATCTAGCGTTTGTAGACTGTGAGATTGTTTTACGATGACCACATTCTCTGTCCTGACAAACTAACATTTTTCCTCGTTTACCATTTACCTCAAGCATCAGTTTTCCACATTCAGGACATTTAGTACTCGTCATATTATCATGCTTAAATTTTTGTTCAGTTTGTTTTATTTCTCGAACAGCATCTGAAGAAAATTTAATCATTTCATTCATAAATGTAGACTTAGCTAAATTCCCTTTAGAAATAGCTTGAAGTTTTTGCTCCCAATTAGCCGTTAATGCAGGTGATTTCAAAGCTTCCGGCACAAGGTTTAATAATTGTTTCCCTTTATTTGTTATGAAAATATCTTTTCCCTTTTTTTCAATTAAAAAGCTACTGAAAAGTTTTTCAATGATATCTGCTCTTGTCGCAACAGTTCCTAAACCGCCCGTCTCGCCAATCGTTTTCTTCAAATCATTACTATTTCCAGACATAAACTGTACTGGGTTTTCCATCGCACTTAAAAGCGTGGCTTCATTAAAATACGCCGGTGGCTTCGTAAATCCTTTTGTCTCAGTTACTTTTGTAATCTGGAAATTTTCCTTTTCATTAATGATCGGCAGCCTTTGGTCTTCCGTATTATCATTTTCTTCTTCGTCCTTAAAGACTTCTTTCCACCCTAAAGAGATAACCCTTTTTCCTTTAGCAACAAATACCTCATTATCAACTTCTGCGACAACTTTTTCTTGTTCATATACATAAGGAGGTAGTAGCACTGCTAAAAATCTTCTAACGATTAGTTCATATATTTTAATTTCTTTTGAAGAAAGTTCACTAATGATCGGTGCCTGCTCTGTCGGTATAATCGCATGGTGATCAGTTACCTTATTATCATCAACAAATGATTTATTAGCTTTAATCGGTTGATTTGTTAGCTTCATAATGATTTTGCCATAAGGCTTTATGTTACATGCTAATAAGCGTTCCTTTAATGTATCAACTAAGTCCGATGATAAGTATCTTGAGTCAGTTCGTGGATACGTAACAATTTTATGCTGCTCATAAAGCTTTTGCATAATCGATAAAGTTTCTTTAGGAGAAAAATTGAATCTTTTATTAGCCTCTCTTTGAAGCTCTGTTAAATCATAAAGCTGCGGCGCAAATGATTTCTTTTCAGCTGTTGAAACTTCTCTAATCTTCAATTGCTTTCCTTTTATAGCTCCAACAATTTTTTGTAATTCTTCAGATGTATTAATTCTTGAAAGATTCGATTTACGATCCTGCCACGTGAAAACTACATTATTTGCTACTACTTGAAGCCCATAATAAGTTTGTTGTTTAAACTCTCTTATTTCTTTTTCACGCTCTAAAATCATCGACAATGTAGGAGTTTGAACCCTACCACACGAAAGTTGCGCATTATGCCTACAAGTTAGTGCTCTTGTTGCATTTATTCCCACAATCCAGTCTGCCTCGGCTCTAGCCACAGCAGAAAGATATAAATTTTCATATTCCTTACCACTACGCAAGTTTTCAAAGCCTTTTTTTACAGCCTTATCTGTTGCAGAGGAAATCCACAGCCTTTTAATAGGTTTGTTCACCTTCGCCATTTGAAGGATCCATCTAGCAACAAGCTCACCTTCTCTACCTGCATCCGTTGCAATAATAATTTCCGAAACATCTTTTCTTAATAACTGTGTTTTAACAGCTTGGAATTGCTTGCCAGTCTTTTTAATAACAACTAGCTTTAATTTATCTGGAATCATCGGCAAATCTTCTAAATTCCATGATTTATACTTATTATCATAACCTTCTGGATCAGCTAAAGTTACAAGATGCCCTAATGCCCAGGTTACAATATATTTTTTTCCTTCTAAAAATCCGTTACCTTTTTGATTGCACCCCAGCACTTTCGCTATATCTCTAGCAACTGAAGGTTTTTCTGCTAATACTACAATTTTACTCATATCATACTCCTTAATATTTTTACAATTTCCTTATATCTAACTTTAACACTTCTAATTATTTAAACAAAATCTAACTAACTTTGATTTAATGACTCTATTCATCATCATATTATCTTTCGAAAATTGTCCACATTTGGAAACGAAACTACATGCTTCTAGCATATATAACAAGACAAAATAATGAAAAGTTTTACAAAAAATTCTATTTATTTAATGAGAAAAGAACATGTATTAATATGACTTCCTATTTACTGCTTACACTTATTTTAAGTTGTATTCTTATTTTTGTTTCTACTTTTCTATTTAGAAAAAGGCTACACTTTCGATTTATTGTTCCATTGGTAATTTCAATTATTGGTGTGGTTATAATCTTTCTTGGCATTGTAATTGGTGGTTGGAATGGGATGGGATTAAGTGCATTTGGATTTTCTCTCTTTTTAGCCTCTCCAATAGTCTTCATGGCAATTACGCTCATAACTTTCACATGGAATCACAATAATTGATCATTCGACTTAGTTTGCTTTTTTGCAGAAAAATGACGTTTTATTTTACTAAAAAAACAAAGGATTCCATCCCTTATATGGCAAATTTAACTAATTAATTCCATATATAAGGAGAGATACAATGATTAATAAAATAATATCTGTTATTTTAGGGGTATCTTTATTCTTTTTACCCACTGCTAACGCGACTTCTTTTTCTCAAGGTTTTAGTGATGATGAGTTATCGAATTATATAGATAATCTAAATTTAAATACTACTGAAGCCACTTTTGGACAATCAATTGAAATTGGATTAACGACTAAAAAACATTTCGACAATGTCGCTTTGACTTTTAAAAATGGCTCTAACTTGACAGAAGTATTACTAAAAAACCTATCTTCATCAGATCTTTATTATTCTGGAAAAATAGGTATTACTAGCTCATTTACTAAAGGAACTTACTCATTAAGTTCACTTACGCTAGATGGTCAAACATTGTCTGTATCTGACCAGAAGGTTAAATTTTTAATTAAAGATTTACCAACCCCAAAAATTAACTCAATTACAAATAAATCTACTGCTATTTCAGGAACGTTTTTAAGTAAAAGTAGCGTCCAAATTTATGTCAATAATAAACAAGTAAGTACTGTTCAAACTGACACAAACGGAAACTATCAACTCAAAACAAAACCTCTAAAAGAATTTACTAAAATAAATGTAGTTGGTGTTTCAATTGGATTGAAAAGTAAAGCTGCTACATCAACCGTTGCCGACGTAATCGCACCTTCAGTCACATCAATCCCTTCAATCTCAGATCATTCTCAATATATATCAGGCAAGTCAGAGCCGAATGCTGATATCATCATTTATTTGAATAAGAAAGTACTAGTAAAAGGTAAAGTTAATACTGCAGGAAAGTTCAATATAAAAATGGCTAAGCAAAAAGCGAATTCGGTCCTTCAAGTGGTTGCGATTGATAAGAGTAAAAATCAAAGTAAACCTGTTTCAATTCGCGTGTTAGATCGGACTGCACCTTCTGCTCCTACCATTCAAACGGTAAAAGAAAACGCTACTGTAATCAGTGGAAAAACAGAAGCAATTGCTTCCGTTAAATTGTATTTAAATAATAAATACGTAGCTAAAACAAACGCATCTAAGTCCGGTAGTTATACATTTAAAGTTAGTAAATTAAAAGCCTTTACTCCTATTAAAGTACAAGCTGTCGATGCAGCTGGAAACCAAAGTAGAACTTCGTATACCGAAGCTAAAAGCTCTAAACCACTTTCAAGTGGGCAACTAGTTATTGTTAATACAAAGACAAATAAACTATCTTATTACAATAAAGGAAAACTAGTAAAAACATTTAGTGTAGCAACGGGAAAAGCATCCTCCCCTACACCTACTGGAAAGTTTAAAATCTTAAATAAAATTAAAAATAGACCTTGGTATAAGGAAAATATCCCTGGAGGAGCTCCAAATAATCCGCTAGGTAAAAGATGGATGGGATTAAGTATGGGAAGCTCCCCTGGGAACTCTTACGGGATTCACGGAAATGCTAACGAGAGTTCAATTGGAAAATCAGTTAGTCACGGTTGTATCCGAATGCACAATAGTGAAGTTGAATGGTTATTCGATCAACTAAGCGTTGGAACTACTGTTATTATTGCAAATACCTCGAGTTCAAATGGGCAAATAGCTCACTCATATGGTATGGCCATCTTCTAAAAGCAAACCAATTCTGGTTTGCTTTTTTTTATAGTTTAATAGATTAACCTTTCATATTCTAATAGCATTCTTTTCATTTTTCACTGATAATATTTAGTAAAAAGGAAATAGTTAGAAAGGGGTAATTTTATTTTGAAGAAGTATTTTCCTATACTGACTTTGCTATTCGGTATTCTTTATATCTTTTTTATTCCTTCAGAGCCTGTAAGCATAAAAATCTTATTTAAATTAATTCCAATGGTATTAATTATTTTCTATGCTTTATCACAAAACCCTCATCAATCGACTAAATATCGTACCCTCATACTTTTAGGGCTTATTTTTTGTATGATTGGTGATGGAACGCTAATATGGTTTGTTATTGGCTTAAGTGCTTTCCTAATTGGACATTTGTTTTATGCAGCTGGCTTTATTTCAGGATGGAAATTTTCAATTTACCGTATGCTATCAATCATTCCGATTGCAATTTATGCGTTTATTCTATGTTCAAATTTAGTAAATTCATTAAATGACAGCGGACAAGATACGTTAGTTATTCCTGTTATTGCCTATTCAGTAGCAATTTCAATAATGGTATTTACAGCCATAATGACTGGTAATAAATGGGCTATTTTTGGAAGCTTATTATTCATCATTTCCGATTCTATTTTATCGTGGGACTTATTTGTAGAAAGCGTTAAGTATGGCCATGAGTTAATTATGATTACCTATTACGCTGCACAGTTTTTAATTGCTAAAAGCATTTTAAATAGGAAGAGAACTGCGTAATATTTTACATTCAAATAATAAACGAACTAAAATATAATTGTGGCCTCTTTTCACTAGAATTTACAAATGAAAGCGCATTATCTACAAATTATGAAATGTAAAAAGGAGTTTTTCACATGAAAAATGAGTTAATTAACCGCTTAACTAGTTATGCAAAAATTGATACACAATCGAACGCTAGTAGTGAAACATGCCCTTCTACACCGGGTCAACTTACATTAGGTCGTATGCTAGTTGAAGAATTAAACAAAGTTGGATTAGTTGACGTAACGATGGATGACAACGGATATGTAATGGCTACACTTCCGGCAAATTCCGACAAAGAAATTCCTACAATTGGATTTTTAGCACATTTAGACACAGCGACAGATTTTACAGGAAAAAATGTAAATCCTCAGCTAGTTGAAAATTATGACGGAAAAGATATTGTTTTAAATGAAAGTTTAAATGTTGTATTATCTCCAAGTCATTCACCAGAGTTAAGTAAATATATCGGTCATACATTAATGACAACTGATGGAACGACGTTACTAGGTGCAGATAATAAGGCTGGTATTGCTGAAATTATGACTGCAATGGAATACTTAGTTCAAAACCCAGAAATCAAGCACGGTAAGATTAGAGTAGCTTTTACGCCAGATGAAGAGATTGGCAGAGGCCCACATAAATTTGATGTAAAAGCGTTTGATGCTAAATACGCTTATACTATGGACGGTGGTCCACTTGGCGAACTTCAATATGAGAGCTTTAATGCAGCGGGTGCAATGATTACAGTTAAAGGTAAAAATGTACACCCAGGTACTGCTAAAAATAAAATGATCAATTCTATGAAAATTGCCATGGAAATAAATAATTTATTACCTGTTGAAGAAGCGCCAGAATCAACTGAAGGATACGAAGGATTTTATCATCTAGTATCAATTGAAGGTGATGTAGAATTAACAAAAATGCATTACATTATAAGAGACCATGACAAAGAAAAATTTGCTAACCGAAAAGAGACATTAACGAATATTGTAAGTCAATTAAAGGAAACGCATGGTGAAAATAGTATTACTTTAGAATTAAAAGACCAGTATTATAACATGGGAGAGAAAATCTTACCTGTTAAAGAGGTAGTTGATATCGCATATGAGGCGATGACGAACCTAGAAATCAAACCAATCGTAGAACCTATTCGCGGTGGTACAGATGGATCACAGCTTTCATATATGGGCTTACCTACTCCGAATATTTTCACAGGTGGAGAAAACTACCACGGTAAGTTTGAATACATCTCAATCGACAATATGGTTAAAGCAACAAATGTAATGATCGAAGTGATCAAATTATATGAGCAAAAGGCAAACAATTAATTTTTAGACTGATTGCACGTATTTTCCAGGCAATTTGAGGGGCCGTCCTAAGTGTCAGCGTTGCTGAACATGGGCGGTCCCTTTTGATTGTTTATTTATGGGGGTATCTAAGTGTGGTTTTCTATTAGAGTTAGTTTAATGATCATTATTTGTAGATTTTTAGTGGTATTCTTTACTTTTTTAGTCGATTTAGAAAGAATTAGCGTAATTTTATTGTTATTGCCTAACTGTTCATCTACTTTTGACTAATTGTGGAGCTATGATACCCCAACCGGTATAGGTATTATCTTATCAAATATGATATTCTAGCAAATTTAATTGCAGTTTCACCAATATTAGTTGCAGTTTTGGTAATCTTATTTGCACTTTCACTAATTTTATTTGCAGTTTCTCTATTTTTATTTGCACTTCATACTTTATTTGCAGTTTCCGGCTTCTTATTTGCATATCTCACAGTTTTATTAGCACCTTCAACACTCTTATTTGCACTTCGACCATTTTTTCACCTACTCTTCTTTTAAATATTTCCTATATATATAAATGAGGATGCCCCTTAAATTGGGACATCCTCTTTTCGATCACTTAATTTTACGAATAAATACAACCTTTAAATAGTTACCTTCTTTAAACTGCTTATTTATTTGGAAATCAGCTGGAAGACTGAATTCTTCCATTAATTTATATTGTCCGTCCATTTCTTTAAACGCTGTGTCAATAAATCCTTTAAATTTTTTCATTCCAAAAGTGCTACAATTTGTCGATGCAACAATTACGCCGTCCATTTCGGTAATTGCAATTGCTTCTTTCAACAGATTCTTATAGTCTTTTTCGGCACTAAATGTGTGTTTTTTAGATCTTGCAAAGCTTGGTGGGTCTAGTATAACCATGTCGAATAAAAGATTCTTTTTAACTGCGTATTTAAAGTAATGAAAAACATCCTCAACGATTATGCTTTGGGTAGCAGGATCAATTTTATTAATTTGAAATTGTTCTTTTGTTTTTTCTAAGCTTCGATTTGCTAAGTCAACGCTAGTTGTTTTACTTGCCCCGCCAGCTGCTGCAAAGACAGAGAATGCGCCTGTATAAGAAAAAGTATTTAAAACTGTTTTCTCGTAAGCATATTTATCGCGAATTAGTTTTCTAACTTCTCGTTGATCTAAAAATACACCTACCATCGCTCCGTCATTTAAATAAATTGCAAAATTAACTCCATTTTCCTTTACTAAAATAGGAAATTGACCTCTTTCACCCATCACAAAGTCATCTTCTTCAATGTACTGACCTTTTGTGTCGAAACGCTTTTTCTGATAGATGCCTTTAAATTCGACAGTATTTTGTATTGCTTGTATAACCCAATCTTTGAACTGAAAGATTCCTTCGCTATACCAACTAATTAAATAATATCCGTCAAAAAAATCAATTGTGAAGCCACCAATTCCATCACCTTCTCCGTTAAATACCCTAAAGGCTGTAGTATCAGAGCTGTTATAATATTGTTGGCGTCCATTAATTGCTTGTTTAATTTTATCTTCAAAGAACTTCGGACTGATCTTTTCATGTTCGTTCAGGCTAAGAACCCAACCGATCCCCTTATTTTGCTTTCCGTAATAGCCCTTTCCAATAAAGCCATTCCGTTCATCCACTAGTTTAATAAGTGTTCCTTCATTTATTAAGTCTTTATTATTCACTATCGATTCTTTTGAAATTAATGGATACCCAGCTTTATAGTCTTTTACAAATTTTTGTTTAATTTTTATAATCATTTCTCTATCCATAAGTCCATCCATTCATTTTGTTTTTTACTCATTATTTCCATAAAGAATTATTATAGTGTGACCTGACCGAAAAAATTGCCGGTTTTGAGTAAAATTAATCCTTTTCTTTTAGGCTTTTCACTCGCCATCTTATTTTAATAATGAGTCTTCTGTTTTTTCCTATATTAGCTTGATTAAGCATAGTATACACTTAAACTAATAGCAATTTATAACCTAAATCGCCGATTGTGGAAGACACACATGTACTTAAAATTGGAATCATCTTCATATTTGAGAATAAATACTTTGTTAGTGTGTAATACAAAAAACCTTATTCAATTGAATAAGGTCTTATAATCATTCATTAACTTGCTGAATTCTTCTTGCAAAATCGACAAATTTGAATTTATCAGGTCGATGTCTAGATTGACCGTATTGTAATAGTGAACCATCGTCTAAATATACAAAAGTATTTACTACTGCCACCATGTCGTAGCCATCTAAGTCTAAATATTTTTGATCGTCTTCAGTACAAGCCTGTACCACAATTTCTTTTTTTGCAAAACCAATATTTAGCTGTAATGTGTTTTCTATATAATCAAAAATTGATCCTTCGCAGATTGACTTTGAAAGTTTTTCGACATATTTACTATTATAATATTCTTTGTCTAAAATAATTTTCTTTCCATCGATTTTTCTAGCTCTAACTACTTTCCAAATCGCTGTTTTTTCATCGATTTCTAGTTGTTCTCTTATAAATTTACTAGGTTTTTTCTTTTCGAGGATTTCGACAATTGTTTCTGCTTCTCTGCCAATTTGATTTGACAACTCTTTAAAGCTAATTAAACCGGATACCGGAAAATTTAGTTTTGTAGTGTCTAAAATAAACGAACCTTTACCTTTGACTTTATTTATATATCCATTTTGCTCGAGCATTTGTAATGATTTTCTAATTGTATCTCTAGAAACGTCGAATTGCTCCATTAAAGACTTTTCTGAAGGTATTTTACTCCCAACAGAAAAAACACCTTTTTCGATCTGCTCAACTAACTTATGGTAGATCGAAATATACTTTGCGTTCATTTTCATCACCTAGAAAAATTTTATTATATTCCAACATTTTTCTCAAGATGATAACAAACAGACTCATAAGGTCGCAAAGTAAATTCTTCAATGTTTTGACTGGAGTCACTATAATTGGAAATTAATATTCTTCTGTCATATCCCTTAATATCCAGATTTTCAGGCAACTTAAACACCGTATCCTCGCCATAAAAATTATTTACTACTAATAGCATTTGATTATTAAGTTTACGAGTGTATGCAAAGATTTGTTCATGATCAATTAGTATTGCATCATAAGTTCCAGACGAAATAATTTCGAGTTCTTTTCTTAAACTGATTAGTTTTTTATAGTGATGAAATACCGATTCTTCGTCTCTGAGAGCTTTTTCTACATTTATTTGTCCGTAACTCGTCCCTGTCGAAATCCAAGGTGTTCCCATTGTGAAACCGGCATGCTCTGAGTTATTCCATTGCATTGGAGTACGAGAATTGTCTCTTGATTTACTTTTTAAAATAGCTAGTATTTCGTTTTCAGGTACACCAGATTCTTTTAATATTTTATAATAGTTCAAGCTTTCAACATCACGATAGTCATCAATCTGATCGAAACTAGGGTTAGGCATTCCTATTTCTTCACCCTGGTAAATATATGGAGTCCCTCTTAATAAATGCATAGAAGTAGCTAGCATTTTCGCTGATTCCTTATGATACTTCCCGTCATTTCCAATTCGAGAAACAATACGAGGTTGGTCATGATTACACCAAAATAATGCATTCCAGCCATTTCCTGATTGCATCCCTTTTTGCCATTGATCCAAAATTGATTTAAGTGCTATAAAATCAAAATCCATTAAAGACCATTTTTGTCCATCCTTATAGTCAATCTTTAAATGATGGAAACTAAACACCATTGATAACTCTTTCTCGGATGGATTCGAGTACTGAATACAATGATCAATTGAAGTTGAAGACATTTCACCAACAGTAATAATATCCTCTCGCTTACCAAACGTCTCCATATTGAGTTTTTTTAAGTATTCGTGGATTCTAGGTCCATCTGTATAGAACTTTCTACCATCGCCCGTCTCATCATCAATATAAACGTCCGGCTTAGAAATAAGATTAATAACATCTAAACGAAATCCTTTCACGCCTTTATCAACCCAGAAATTTACGATATCGAATAGTTCATTTTGTACTTCAGCATTCTCCCAGTTCAAATCCGGTTGCGACTTATCGAACAAATGAAGATAGTATTCATTAGAGTTCTCTACCTTTTCCCAAGTTGAACCACCAAATTTTGAAATCCAATTTGTCGGTTCCTTTCCATTCTTATCTTCCTTAAATAGATAATAATTTTTGTATGTTTCATCTCCACTAAGTGCTTTCCTAAACCATTCATGCTCTGATGATGTATGATTAAAAACCATATCTAACATGATTTCAATATCATGACTTTTTGCAGCACTTACTAATTCTTCAAAATCTTCCATCGTTCCATATGTAGGATCTATATTTCGATAATCTGCTACATCATAACCATTATCGTTTTGAGGAGATACATAAAACGGGGTTAGCCAAATGTAGTCAACACCTAATTCATTTAGATAATCAAGCTTTTTGGTAACTCCTTTTAAGTCTCCAATGCCATCACCATTCGAGTCATAAAAAGACTTGGGATAAATTTGGTATACGACGCTATTCTTAAAATCCTTCATTTTGATAATCTCCTTGATTTAAAAAATGAAGGAAGGAAAAATGAAATTTCCTTCCTCTTAAATAACTATGAGTTTTTCACTAGCAGTTTTTTCTTGTTAAAAATAATCGTTAAAATGAACGGAATAATGATTGCAACTAGCATAGCAATTGAAAACATTCCGAAGTACTTTGGCTGAATAGATAAGATTGCAGGAAGACCTCCTACCCCGATCGAGTTTGCCATTACGCCGGAACCAACCGAAACAATAGCGGCAATCCCGGACCCAATCATAGCAGCCAAGAAAGGATAAGCATACTTTAGATTAATCCCAAACATTGCCGGTTCCGTTACGCCTAAGAAACAAGAGATAGCAGCTGGAATTGAAATTTGCTTTTCTTCTTCATTCTTTCTATTTAAGTAAATAATAGCTAAAACCGCTGAGCCTTGAGCTATATTCGATAACGCAATCATTGGCCACAGATTTGTACCGTGGAGTTGACTCATTAATTGAAGATCAATCGCGTTCGTCATATGATGCAATCCAGTTATAACTAATGGGGCATAGAAGAATCCAAATACTAATGCAAACAGCCATCCAAATGAAGATGTTAATCCTGAGTAAACTAAATGTGAGATAACTGAGCCAATTTTCCAACCAATTGGACCTAGCACTACATGTGCGATTAACACCGTTGGAACTAGCGCAAAGAACGGCACAACAATCATTGAAATTGCACTTGGAACGATTTTTCGAATATTTATTTCTAAAATAGATAAAGTGAAACCTGCTAAAATAGCTGGAATTACTTGCGCTTGATAACCGATCATATCAATTTTAGCAAAACCGAAATCCCAAACTGGAGGCACTGCTCCGCTAGCTACTGAGTATGCATTAAGCAGCTGAGGCGAAACAAGTGTAATCCCTAAAACAATCCCTAGAATTTGGGTTGTCCCCATCTTCTTCGTAATAGACCACGTAATACCAACTGGTAAGAAATTAAAAATCGCCTCACCAATTAACCATAAAAACGAATGTGTTCCCGCCCAAAATTGAGAGGTTTGGACAAGTGTTTTCGTACCATCATCCAATAATTTAATATCCCCTATAATGTTACGGAAACCTAAAATAAGACCACCTACAACAATCGCCGGAATTAATGGAGAAAAAATTTCTGCTAAGTGAGCAAGCAGTCTTTGAAGCCATGTCATATTTTGCCTTGCAGCTATTTTAGCTGCATCTTTTGACGTTTCGTCCACTCCAGCTAGTTTGACGAACTCATTATAAAATGTAGATACCTCATTTCCGATGATGACTTGAAATTGTCCAGCCTGAGTAAAAGTACCTTTCACAATTTTGATCTCTTGAATCTTTTTTTCATCAGCTTTTTTAACATCCTTTAATACAAAGCGCATGCGTGTCGCGCAGTGTGTTACTGTCGCTATATTTTCTTTACCACCAATATGTTGCAGTAGTTGCTTTGCTTCATAACTAAATCGGCTCATGATAACCCTCCTCTACCAATCTATTATGTATTTTAATTAATTCAACTTCATCCTGTACGTACAAGATTAGTATATTCTTGTACGTACAGGATTGCAAGCGTTTTTTTGGAACCGTTCTCACCCCTCTTAATTTCCGCGGAAATCCTAGTACTTACCTGCTTAATAGTGCATGTAACGATAGGCTTTAATCTGCTCAATTAAATTAACTAAAAATTTACACGGTATTATCACTGACAATATAATCACAATCTAAAATCAAAAAAGTAAGCCATTTTAATTTGGAGGAATATTATGAAGCGAACTATTTTGACATTAACTGCTTGTTTATCAATCCTACCTGTTTCAACTTCTTATGCTGCAGATCAATCATCATCGAGAGAATCATACATCCAAACACAACTAGCAAATGCAAATTCATTTATTACCGATTCAACTGTTCGACAAGAAAAATATACTAGCATGGAGGAGTCTCCCTTTGCTTTTTACCGTGCGACTAACCCACTTTTCTATGCAGACCTAGGAACTGGTGTCATTCCTATTCCTAGCACTTGGAAAACGACTGCAAATATTAAAACGTGGATTCAAGGAGATGCACATACACAAAATATTGGTTATTTTGATAATAGTAAGGGCGAGGTCGTTTTTGATTTAAATGATTCAGATGAATCGTATGTTGCACCATTTTATTGGGATCTAATTCGCTTTTCTACTAGCGTTTTCCTTATGGCAAATGAAGCCCCAAATGTATCTTTATCAATGCAAGATAGACGTGATTTAGTAACAAGCTTTTTAACTACATATCAAGATACCTTAACAGCAGTAAATGGAAATAGCGGTGAAACTACAACGCAACTGGATGAAGGAACATTAACAGGTGGATTCGTCCAAGATGAAATGCGAGATATAAAAAGCTCTGATAGTGTAGCTAAGCTATTAAATAAATGGACAACAACCACATCTGGAACGAGACTATTTAATTTTTCAAATAGTAATTTAAAGACTGTAACATCTACGGAACGATCAAACATTGTTAACAATTGGACAAATTATAAAGCTAGTATTTCTAGTTTTGTTTCTTCAAAGCCAAGTACATACTTTACGATCAAAGATATAGCTCGACGTTTACACTCAGGACTTGGAAGCTTAGGCGTAGACAAGTTTTATGTATTAATTGAAGGTGATACGACCTCACAAAGTGATGATGTGATCTTGGAAGTAAAAGAGCAACGGAACCCATCTATGTTTTTAGAAGGCAGCTTGTCGCAAACTCAGTACAATTCATGGTTCCCAACTCATGCTAACCGATCAAAAACAGGAGAATTAGCAGATGGAATTAAAGTGGATAATCATTTAGGAGAAATGAGTTTTAATAATAAGTCTTATCGAGTTCAACGAATTTCACCTTGGGATGAAACATTTGATGCAGCTGACTTTAAAAGTAAATCAGATGTCCAAGACTTTTTAAAGTACTCTGCAAAAGCTTTAGCATACGCTCATGCAAGAGCTGATAAAGACTATAACACAACATATGTAAACTATAATTTTGAGCAAGGAGTAATAGATGCAATTAATGCTTGGCCACAATTTAAAACAACCGTCCTCCAATTAAGTGAAAACTACTACAATCAAGTTTTAGCTGACTATAGTTTATTTGAGGATTTAAGAAGTACTGGAAAGTTACAATAATAGACGGAAAGTATAAAATTTCCCCATTGTTTTCAAACCAATAAAGGTGCCCCAGTAGTATAACGGGGCACCTCTTTTTAATTCTTGTTCAGTAATCTTGTCATCTACCTAATAAAAAAACCGACTAATTACAACATTTCCCAGCGGCTAGTTTTCATTTAATAACCAATCCTTCTTCAACTATTCTGTGTCTACTACTCTAACTTTACGGAAAGTCCTTTTTTTATATTTTGTTAGTAAGTAGTTGCTTAACCGAGAGGATATCGCTGCTTATTATTGAACTATATATATATATCTTTTGGAGGTGCACAAAGTGAAAATTCAAGATTTGCAAGTTGAAATCGATTTGCTAGAAAATGAGATTTTAGAAAAAAAGAGACAGCTAACCGCTTTACGAAAAGCCATACCGGAGCAGAAGGTTGAAAATTATCCGTTCGTTACTTCAAATGGAGAGCCAACAAGTTTACAAAAACTTTTTGAGGAAAAAGATGAACTAATCGTGATCCATAACATGGGTAGAGGTTGTTCTTATTGCACAATGTGGGCCGACGAGTTTAACGGAGTTTATCACCATATTCGTAATAAAGCTGCTTTTGTCCTTTCGACACCAGATGCACCGGGTGTTCAAGAGGATCTTGCAGCAGAACGAGGTTGGGTTTTTCCGATTGTTTCGACGAAGGATACTACTTTTAAAATAGATATGGGCTTCGAGGTAGATGGTCATAGTCAACCAGGTGTTACAACATTTCGGAAAGACTTAGACGGTTCGATTTATCAAGTTGCAAAAGCCCGCTTTGGTCCTGGAGACGATTATTGTTCCGTATGGCATCTACTGGATTTGCTACCTACCGGATCGGGGAATTTTCAACCGGCAAAAAAACTTAATGACCAAACACCCTATCAGCTTACTAACTATATTGCTTTTGAAGTAGATCATTATGAAAATGCAATTAAATTTTATGAAAACACAATCGGTATGAAGCTTGAAAAGAAATACGAGAATGAAACTAAATTCTCATTAAATGGCACTTATTTTTTTATTGCAAATAATCCGGATAAAAATGTTTATTTTGAGTTTGCGGTAGATCATTTCGATAATATAATTGGCAAATTAATAGATGCTGGTTGTCATATAACAAAAGTTTATCACGATAAAAGCGTTATGATTTCTGATCCATATGGAGTTAAGTTTCATTTATTTGAAACTAAGAAAAATTAGCATTCATACATTAAAAAGAACCGTTAACCTCTATTTGTTCTCAATAGAGTATTAACGGTTTTTTCTACTATTACATCATTTCCTCGGTAAAGTAATCAAATACGATACAACCTGCACCTTGAGCAACAATATTATAAGGCGTTGTTGATTTAATAATGTTAACAGGACTATTAGGGTATTTTTCCATTCTTTTTTGTGCTACATCGGAAGCTAATTCAAAGAATAATGGTTTTGGTACTAATGTGCCTCCACATATGACAACGTCGGGACGCAATAGATAAATTAGATTGGTTAGTCCAATCCCAAAATAATTAGCAGCCTCTTTGATTACTTCTAAACAAAGAGGATCCTCGCTTTCTAGTGCTTCAAGAATTTGATGATAGCTTATTTTTTCTACATCCTTTATTGATTCCTTTAAAGAAGTAGCCTCTCCTCGCTTCATCCGTTTAATAACCTCTTCCCGAATTGCTGGCAAACTACTGTACGCTTGGAGACAACCATATGAGCCACATGAACAGCGTTTTCCATGAATATCGATGATCATATGACCAAAAGCGTCATCCATTTCATTCTTATTATTTATTAATTTGCCTTGCTGAATGATTCCACATCGTATTCCCATATCACTCGAGACAAATACGATATTCTCATTTTCTTTACGATAGTTTAGTCGGTACTCTGCTAAAGCAGCTAAGTTAGTACCATTATTTAATAGTACCGGGCAATTATTAGCTTCTTCTAAATAATTAACAATATTTAAGTTTTCCCATCCATCAGCTAAAAATGACTCTGTATTAATTACATTTTCTTGTTCGATTGGGTCCAAGACTCCAACGCCAATTCCTAGTAACTTTTCCCTATCAATACTATTGTGCTCTAATAGTTCAGCTACACTTTTCGTCACAAAATTTAGTGTATATTCTCCAGTACTTTCACTGCTCATTTTTAATTTTTTTGATTTTATAATTGTTAAGTTTAAGTCAAGCAGTAATACCGTCGTAAATAAATTCGTAATTTCGACACCAACTAGGTAGTAGGCAGTTGGATTAATCTCATACATGGCTGGTCTTCTCCCTCCACTTGAAACCCCTAAACCGGTATCGTAAATAAGTCCCTCTTGTACTAATTCGTCTAATAACCGAACACAAGTAGTGTGCTTATACCCTGTAGTTTCAGTTAGTGAACTTACTTTTATTGGTCCTAATTTCCGTATTAAGCTATATAAAAGCTTTAAACTTTTTATTTTAGGCGACTGATAGCTTATAAATTGCCTGATCATTAGTTCCTCCAATATTCAAATCTAATTTCAACGTATTTCCTAACCTTTTTATATTTTATGAATTAAGTATAGCTTTTTATACGCTAATTTTACAGTCTTTTTCATAAAACCACTTGAACTTTTTACCGAAATGATTTTAAGTCTATTTACAAGTAGGTAATTTTCCATTAGACTTAAGTTGAACGCATGATTATTTTACTAGATTTCTTATTACGAACTTATTGCTCATTTAGGAGGAAAAAATAAATGCATAAAACTGAACATATTTTAGAAACAAGAGATTTTATATTAAATAAAACAAGCTACCGTCCAACAGTTGGACTAATTTTAGGTTCTGGTTTAGGTACTCTTGCAGATGAAATCGAAAACTCTGTTGTAATCCCTTACAGTGAAATTCCTCATTTTGCAAAATCCGAAGCAGTAGGACATGCAAATGAATTAGTAATCGGTGAATTAAAAGGACAACCTGTAGTAGCAATGAAAGGTCGCTTCCATTATTATGAAGGTTTTACTTTAGATGAAGTAACTTTCCCTGTTCGAGTAATGAAAGCACTTGGTGTAGAAAAGTTAATCGTAACAAATGCATGTGGTGCTGTTAATACAAGCTTTAACCCAGGCGATTTAATGCTGATTACTGATCATATTAACTTAGTAGGAACAAATCCTTTAATTGGTCCAAATAACCCAGAATTAGGAACTCGTTTCCCTGATGTTTCTGAAGTATATAATAAAGAATTACGCAGCCTTGCTCTAAATGTTGCCGCAAAACAAGAGATTAAATTACAACAAGGTGTATATGCTTGGTGGAGTGGTCCATCATACGAAACACCTGCTGAAATCCGCATGATCCGTACACTTGGTGCAGATTCTGTAGGAATGTCAACAGTACCTGAAGCAATCGTTGCTGTTCACGGAAGTATGAAGGTATTAGGGATTTCTTGCCTAACAAACATGGCATGTGGAATTCTAGATCAACCATTAAACCATGAGGAAGTAATCGAAGTGGCAAGCATGGTTAGATCGAAATTTGTTAATTTGGTTAAGGGCATTTTAGAAGAAATGTAATATTACCGGAGAAATATCTAGCTTAGCTAGTCCGGAAAATATGAAATATTCGCAAGTAAAGAGGTTTATCCTCTTTACTTCTTTTTATTTAGATAAGTGGGGTGTTTTTTTGAAGGGCATGCTTTATATCATTATAGGTTCTGTCAGTTATGGCGTCTTGTCTACCTTTGTAAAACTGGCTTATGGAGATGGTTTTATTGTAAATGATGTAGTCGGCATACAAATGTTTGTAGGTGCAATATTCCTATGGTCTGTTGTCATATTTAATAAAACTAAGTCATCAAAGTTAAAAACATCGCAGTATATAAAACCTACAAAGAAGAATGTATTATCACTGATTGTATTAGGGTCTACTACAGGCTTAACGGGTATGTTTTACTACTTGGCTTTACAATATATCACTGCATCATTAGCTATTGTCTTGATGTTCCAGTTTACCTGGATCGGTGTGTTATTAGAATCAGTATTCAATCGTAGACTTCCTGAAAAAAGTAAGTTACTCTCATTAGTTCCTCTTGTAATTGGGACACTTTTTGCTACTAATGTTTTAACCGGTGGAATTGGTTCGATGAGTTGGATGGGTGTTTTATTCGGGTTGTTATCTGCAGTTTCATATAGCACCTTTATTCTCCTTAGTGGTAGAGTTGCTTTAAAGATGAATCCAATGACAAAAACTGCGTTAATGATAACTGGTGGCTTTATCATTTGTGCCATCTTTTTACCACCTACATTTTTTACAAATGGACGTTTATTCGTGGAGCTCTTAACAAAATATGGTTTAATTCTTGGCTTTCTTGGTCCGTTTTTCTCTACTTTAATGTTTTCTAAAGGAGTTCCTTTAACTGGATCAGGTCTAGCTTCTATATTAGGAGCTGCAGAGTTGCCAACTGCTACATTAATGTCAGCAATTGTATTAAAGGAAACGATTGGTATGCCACAATATTTTGGTATTATTTTAATTTTAGTTGGTATTATTTTACCTGAATTCCTTAGAAGAAAGTCGTCGGTTCAATTTTCATAAAAAATAATTAGGAAACGAAGAAAGGGACCGATCCATAATTTTCGGTCCCTTTTCCATTTTTCATTTATTCATTTGAGCAAGAAATTCTCCAAGAAGATCATCCATATCTTCTTCTATTTCATCCTCATCATTTGTTGTTATTTCATTTTTACTAGCAGTTGTCCAATCAAAGTTCTCCAGATCAAGGTCATCATGATTGACGTTTGTTTCAGCTTCTTCTATATCATTTAGTTTAGCTTCCCTAGTCTGTTCCTTATAATTAGTTTCACCCATTATTTCATTTACGGCCGCAACTTCTTCATTCAAATAAAGTGCCTCATCAATTTCTAGAGAATTACTATTAATTGAAGTGAGAAGCGATGCGGTTCTAATTGGATCCATTAATAATTGGTAGACAATATTTCCTAATAACGCCTCCGAATGTTCATGTTTTAACCAATCCTTTTGGGCTTTACTTAAACTTTTAGGAAGTGGAATTGTTATTGTCTGTTTTTGCTTTGATAGAGAATTATTTACCCCATCCATTACAAATTCGGCAATCTTACTAGAAAAGTTTCTCCTTTCAGTTTCCTTCAGATGTCGTAATTGTTTAACAATCTGATCAGGCGTATCTGATGGGATACGGAAGGTTATGGGTTGCCCTCTCATCAATTCTTTCTCATTCATAAAATCACCTTATTTTGTTTTAGCTAATTTTTGTTCTTCAGGTTGCTTTTCCTTTTGAGTTCTTCTATAAAAATCTGCAACTAGTTTGTAATATGCATTAGCCATCATCCAAATGCTTTCTTTTTCATCTTCAAAGAAATCGATATTATATCCGTCTAGGTTATTATTAAGCGTTTTAATATAATCCTTTAAGATAAGAGATCCTCCACCAATGAAATAGCAAATTTCCGTTTGTGAATTTCTTTGCCATATATTACGTAAATGGCGATATTGTTTCTTTGCTAACTCAAGAAGGATTCGATCAACAATATCATGAACGCTTGTCCTACTACCTTTTACCATGATATGGTTTCGATCACTTTTCTTAGTTATTATTTCAACTACATCCCTGCGGCTATCTAATTCAATCCCATGTCTTGAACGGATTTCTTCACGAATAGCTTCAAGTGATTCTGATACACCTAGATTAAAACCTTGTGCTTTATCATCATCAACTTTTCTATTTTTAATAACTGCTACATCAGTAGATAAGCCACCAATATCTTGGATTAAGATTCTTTTATCAATAAGTGCTTTATTAATAATGTTTAAATCGTTATCCATAACAAGATTAATGAATGCGGCGAATCCTTCTGGGTATACTTTAACTTCTTCAAACTTAATATTTACCTTTACCCCTTGGTATTTAGGTGTTACTAAAAACTCGACTTGGTGTACAGAGCTTAGCAATCTTGAACGATACCCTACATCCTTACCTTCTTTAACTTCTCTAAGTGGAAGACCTGTCCCTAAAATATATGTAGCATCAATAACATTATTTGAATTCTTATTATGTGTATTTTCTTCTCGTGCTGCATCTAATGCTAAAGCGGCAAACAACATAATTAGTGTTTGATCTTCTTCAGACTTATTGCTTCCTGGATCTAATTCTGACGCATTACTGCTTTTTGTTGCCAAATGTCCCACACGATAGATCGAATTATTTTCTTTTAACGTAGGAGAGTGTACTCGAATATGAATACCATCAACCGGCTCTTGGTTGTCTAATTCCTCTACCCCTATGATTGGACGATCCTCCGTATCCCTAGCAATAATATTAGGAATATTAATTTCATTTTCCATCTTCCCAAAAATCCCTTTGAGTGAATCGTTTCCTACATCAATTGCCGCAATACGTGCCTTTACCATTAAAATCATCCCTTTCATTAATAGGTTAAAAAGTTTACATATTAATAGATAATTCTGATAATAGATTAACTTAAATTTAGCCTTTTGGTCAATGTTCAGCACTGAACTATCATAAAAATGTAACTAAATTGTCATCTTGTATACAAAACGGTAAACACATAAACATGTGTACAACTTTGTGTACAAGTATACTTTTCCGTATACAAAATGTTTACTTCTTGTAAACTTGTGTACAAATATGTGTACAACTGTTTACAAAACGTATACTTGTAAACAAGAATGTGTACAACTTACTTAAAAACTACAATTATTAAAAATTAACCTGTAGATAAATTGCTCCCACCTCTCAACTTGTGGATAGCTAAAAAAGATAATCAGCTTGTGGATAATTTATAATTGTAAAACAAAAAGCTAAGTTATCAACAAAGCAAAAAATCTGACACGTATTTTGTCGTTTGAAATAAAACTTTGTTGTTTACTAACAGAAAATGAAATAAATTCTACGCAATTAATCCAGAGCTTTCTATTTAAATAAATATCAGATTCAATGCCTGCTACTCCTAGTCATGACACAATCAATGGTGCCAAAAAACACGCCAAATTCATAAATTTCTACTTAAATTTCAGAGTGTTGAAAAATAAAATAGTCAATAGTTAAAATGCTACTAAGCGATCTATTTAATGGCGAGTTTATTATGTTGATGTTATTTTTTGTTTTACTAGAATTTGCTTGTGAAATACCAACAAACTTTAGTAATAGCACTTTTTCAGAATATAAATTACTGTGATGCTAATTGTTTGATGAACGAATTTAATTATTTATTAATAAGTAAAAGATTTACAGATATGCGCAAAATTACTGAGTATCTAATTTATATTTTTCTCAAACTAGGGGGGATTAATAAGGTGCTGTATTACATTCTTTTTTATTTTGAAGAAGTTGATTGGAACGGAAGGGTTCTCGACTCCTATGGGAAATGCGGGAAGGCTGAGACCCCACAGGCGGCACGCGGAGGAGGCTCAAGAATCTCGCCCCATGGAAAGCGAGAACCCTGCAGTGGAAATCAACATCATACAGCATCCTTTACATTGAAAAAATTAATAATCAATTGATCCTCTAGCCTATTGGCAATTAAACCAGAATTAATTCCTTATTTTTAATTCGATTCCCCTATCAATTTATATACAAAATAAATAACAGTTTTAAACCATGCAACTCCTAATCATGATATAAACAATAGTGCTAAAACACTCCACCAGATCTTAAATTTATTACTCAAATTTGAAATTTTTTACTTTCCTACAAAAGTTTTTGTTCTTTTATGATGAAACGATTATAATGGGAATTATGATTGTACTTTCCTAGTACAATTAGATAGAAAGAAAATTTAATAAAAAAATCCATAAGTTAGATCGCTTATGGTAGAGGTCGCAAACCCCCCTCTACAAAAAAATAAGGCAAAAACAATATTGTCATATTGTTTTTATTTTTGTTATTCGGGATGCCCTCTTCTTTTTAAACACGTAAAGGAGAGAAGAAATATGAAAAATGAAAAAGCAATCGTTGTATTTAGCGGTGGCCAAGATAGTACTACTTGTTTATTCTGGGCTATGCAACAATTTGGTGAAGTTGAGGCTGTTACGTTCAACTACAACCAACGTCATAAACTAGAATTAGATGTAGCTGCAGATATATGTAAGGAATTAAATATCCCCCACCATATACTTGATATGTCCTTGTTAAATCAACTTGCTCCAAATGCTTTAACAAGAACAGACATTGAAATTACTCACGAAGAAGGTGAATTACCTTCTACATTCGTAGATGGACGTAATTTATTATTCTTATCTTTTGCAGCAGTACTTGCTAAACAAAAAGGCGCGAAACACATTATTACTGGTGTTTGCGAAACTGACTTTAGCGGATACCCTGACTGCCGAGATATCTTCGTTAAATCATTAAACGTAACTCTTAATCTATCAATGGATTATCCATTTGTTATTCATACTCCACTTATGTGGATTGATAAAGCTGACACCTGGAAGTTGGCCGATGATTTGAATGCATTTGAATTCGTTAAAAATAAAACGTTAACTTGCTATAATGGTATTATTTCTGACGGTTGTGGAGAATGTCCTGCATGTGAGCTTCGTCGAGCTGGTTTAGAACGTTATCTACAATCGAAAGGAGCCGCAAAGCATGTTTGATTTTCGCATCGTAGATCGACTTCATAAGATTGATGAGCACATCAAAAAAGAAGACTTAAAATACCACCATAAACGTGTTCTAGTGAATAAAGAATTTACTTTTGATGCTGCACATCACTTACATTGCTATGAAGGTAAATGTAAAAATTTACATGGACACACGTACAAAGTCATTTTTGGAATTAGTGGTTTTGTTGATGAGATCGGCTTAGTCATTGATTTCGGTGATATTAAACAGATTTGGAAGGAAAAAATTGAAATCTATTTAGATCATCGTTATTTAAATGAAATGCTACCTCCAATGAATACAACAGCGGAAAATATGGTTGTTTGGATTTATGAGCAAATGGAAAATGCACTTAAGGCTCATACAAATCCGGCACAAGATATTCGTGTAGAGTTTGTTCGTTTATTTGAAACGCCTACTTGCTACGCAGAAGCTCGTAGGGAGTGGATGATTAATGAGTAAAATTCCTGTACTTGAAATATTCGGACCTACTGTACAAGGTGAAGGGATGGCAATCGGCCAAAAAACGATGTTTATTCGTACTGCAGGCTGTGATTATTCTTGTAGTTGGTGCGATTCTTCTTTCACGTGGGATGGTAGCGAAAAAGAAAATATTAAATGGATGACCGCAGAAGAGGTTTGGGAGAATTTAGTGAGCTTAGGCGGCGATACATTCTCACATATAACAATTTCTGGTGGAAACCCTGCCCTACTTCCTTCATTAGGACCTGTAGTAGAGTTATTAAAAGAAAAAAATATGACTTTAGCTCTTGAAACCCAAGGTAGTAAGTGGCAATCATGGTTACCTTCTATAGATGAGGTAACATTATCACCTAAACCACCTAGTAGTGGTATGAATACTGACTTCGATATGTTAGGAAGCATTATTCAAAATTTAAAAAATCACCCAAAGTTTTGCTTAAAGGTTGTTATTTTTGATGAAAAAGACTTAGCTTATGCAGAAACCGTTCATCAAAAATTCCCACATGTTCCGTTCTTTTTACAAGTCGGAAATAGCTGGTTAAATGCGGATGATGGAACTTTATTACAATACATGTTAAAACGTTATGAATGGCTTATAGATGAAGCAATGAAATCAAATATCTTTAAAAACGTAAAAGTTTTACCTCAATTACATGCATTTGTTTGGGGAAATAAGAGAGGAGTTTAATCAAAATGGTAGGAAGATCAAAAGGTTCACTTGAAGAAGTATCATTACTTGGTAGCAACAACACAAAATATTTATTTGAATATGACCCAGGAATTTTAGAAACATTTGATAATACTCACCCTGATCGTGATTATTTCGTAAAATTTAATTTCCCTGAATTTACTTCACTTTGTCCAAAAACTGGTCAGCCTGACTTTGCGACAATTTATATTAGCTATATTCCAGAGCAAAAAATGGTTGAAAGTAAATCATTAAAGCTTTACTTCTTTAGCTTCCGCAATCACGGAGACTTCCATGAAGATTGCATGAATATCATCATGGATGATTTAATCAAATTAATGGATCCTCGTTATATTGAAGTTTGGGGTAAATTCACTCCACGTGGCGGTATTTCAATCGATCCATATTGTAACTATGGCCGTCCAGGTACAAAATACGAAAAGATAGCTGAACATCGTATGATGAATCACGATTTATATCCTGAAAAGATTGATAATCGTTAAGAATTGAGACTTTATTTTACTAAATTCTGGTCATATTCATGATGACCTAACACTTGTAGCCTCCGTGTTCTATACAAGGAGGCTATATTTTTAAAATTTTAACAAGCTCGCATTAAAATACTAGTTTATTTCTAATATAATAGTTTACTAATATTGCATAGTAACAACACCAGAATATTGCGATAAATTCTCTGAGTTAATGTCTAATATTCCTACTTCAGTTGACCTCTGACCTGTAGCTTTAATGAATTTATCTGCTTTTTCGAATAACAACATCCCTATGATTGATAGTGCCTTCGTCCGGTAATGCATGGGAATAGTAATTGTGGGATTTAGCTGTTGCACCACTTTTGCGGCCTCTTCACCATTTAACGTCATTTTGCCGCCGACTGGGATCATAAGAACGTCCACCTTACCAATGTCTTTAATAAGGTCCTCCGTTAAAAGATGGCCTAAGTCTCCACAATGGCAGATCGTCAAACCGTCGACTTTAAACCTGAATAGTATATTTTCTCCCCTCTTTTTTCCATTTACTTTATCATGGTACGTCTTGAATCCACTTATCTGTACGTCACTGCAATTGTACTCTTTTGCTTCATTGACAAGTTCATAATTTCCAGTTGCAACATGAATTTTGTTGTGGTCTCCATGATCGTGTGTGACTGCAACAATATCCGTTTCGATGGGCTTAGGCATTTTATATCCGAGGAAACGATCAAATGGATCGATTAGAATCTTTTTCCCAGCCTCTGTAGTTATCAAAAAGGCAGATTGACCAAACCATTTAATTTGCATAATAAGCACATCCTCTAATTATCTTTGTTTTATATTCAACCCTTGTTAAGTTCTTAACTCCTCATAAAAACTATCCCACAAAACTTTTGTTCTCGAAGCAATTTCAATTTGACTATTGTACAATCTACTTCTCTTCGTTATTCCATTGGATATATTTACGAAAATTTCCGCAATATGTTGAGCGGGCATTTTTGTTCGAATTTCCCCACTCTCAATCGCTTGCTCAACAACCTTAATCCACCCATTTAACTCATTTTCATGCAATTGGAGAAGGACATCCGTAAATTCTGGGAATAGTCTGTTAGCCTCGGTTAACAATGTTGTGAATTTTAAGCGACTTGTTGGAGAATTACCGATAATTCTCATAAATGTGGATTCCGACTTAGTCTCCTGAATTAATGACAAATAATTTTCATAAAATTGCTTTAATGTAGTCTGTTGGATTTGGTCAAAATTAATATGACTAATTTCAGCAGCCGTGTTCACTACTTCACGAAATAGCCCTTCTTTGCTATCAAAATAATGATAAAATGCCCCTTTAGACATTCCACTCTGCTTAACTAATTCACTCATCGTTACCTCTTTAAAGCTTTTCTGCAAAAACAGCGTTAAAGCCGTATTGATGATGTGCTCTCTTGTATTTACCATATTCTCTACCTTTCCATTCCAACCAACATACCGTCCGGTCGGTTTTTTAAATATTATACCACTGATTTAATTTTGTAAAGAGGTTATAACATCAAGAAAAAACTACTTGAGGAACCATCTCCACAGTGTGTACATATTGTAGTAAAAACAAGTTGAACTTGTCTCGTAGAAATTTTTATAGATTGGATGTGTCACTAATTCTGTATTTTAAGTATAGTCCAGAAAATAATGAAGGATTATGTAACCAGCTAATGGCTTTTTTTAGAGTAATTGGTGAGTCATTATACTTTTCTAAACAAGGGAATAAAGTCGGCATTATTATAAATGATTTTCAAACAAGAAATTCAAGTGATATCATTGATTTCGACATTAATTTTTCTAAGATCAGTTTTGACGCCTTTGTTGATTTAAAAGAGCTTACTCAATTATTATCAAAAGAAAATATTTTAGTAAATCTACCAGAGAATATTGATAGTACTAAGCAGGATATTGTTTTCTGTAGTCGATTTTTAAATCGAATTATGACATCAGAAGAGAACAAAGAAAATGGGGCTTTTATAGCAAATCATTTCCCATTTGCAAAAAAAGTATTAACGATTTCAAATGCCATAATTGACTCAATGTCATCATATTCAAATTGGAAGGCAATTCATTTAAGAATTGAAGATGAATTAGTGAATTTCCATTCAGATTCCACAACAGATTTTGAAGGTTATATCGAAAATCAACTATTACAAGCTATCGATATGATTAATACACCAGACTTATCAGCAGTCTACATCGCAGCAGGTATTAAAGAGGAAAAATTTAATAAAATTGCTCAGATATTTAATGATAAACTACCTAACTTATTTATTTTAAACAAACTAGAAGTTTTGAAAAACCAGCCCAGTCTACTAAAACAGTTAAATGATTTAAGCTTAGAAGAGCAGGCATTGGTTGACTGGCTTGTCTGTATTGGTGCACCTCATTTCTCTGGTCTGCATGCCTCTTCATTTGCTTATCTGGCTGGTTATATACGTCATTATCGTGGTTTTGATAAAGTAACAACTCAACTTTGGCCAACTTATCAACCTCTTTGGGAATTGTGGTTTCCTCGAATTTAATTTACTCATTTGTGTTTGAACTGTAATTTATCGAAAATAAACTTTAAACCCTTTTCAATATGATTAGGGTATTTTTGTCGTACTTTCCTACTATTACTTTTTCACTATCATTTTAGTAAAATTTTTCGTTTGTGGCGCACAATATGATTATAATTTACAATGATGAAAAAGAAATAAAAAGAGTGGTGAATAGATTTGTTTAAATTATTACTCATTGAGGATGATTCTTCTCTATTCTCTGAAATTGAAGATCGCCTTACTGGATGGTCCTATGAGGTATTTGGGATAACAGACTTTAGTAAAGTAATTCAAGAATTTACTGAGATTAAACCAGACTTAGTCATCATTGATATCCAACTTCCAAAATACGATGGTTTTCATTGGTGTCGTATGATTCGTTCCCATTCAAATGTCCCAATTATCTTTTTATCTTCAAGAGACCACCCTTCGGATATGGTCATGTCGATGCAGCTTGGCGCAGATGACTTTGTCCAAAAGCCGTTCCATTTTGACGTTCTTATCGCCAAGATTCAAGCTACTTTACGTCGAGTTTATAACTATAATACTGAGAAAATCGCACTTAAAACTTGGTGTGGTGCCACCGTCGACTATGAAAAAAATACTGTTTCAAATGAAAGTGGAGCAATTGAACTCACAAAAAATGAGATTTATATTTTAAAACTGTTAATTGAACAAAAGAACAAAATTGTTAGTCGTGAGGAATTAATAAATGGACTTTGGGAAGATAAGCGTTTTATTAGTGATAATACCCTAACAGTAAATGTAAATCGTTTACGAAAAAGACTTGATGAAATTGGATTAGGACAATCTATTGAAACAAAAGTAGGGCAAGGTTACGTTGCTCTAGAAGAGGAATTCTGATGATTAAAACCTTTCTAATTGAGCGAATTAGTTGGATTCTTTTTTTTCTACTATCACAGGTATTCATTTTATTTGTTTCATTTATTGATTCTTCAATACCTTTAACTTCACTGCTTTATATTGTCTTTTTATCACTATTATTGTTTATTATTTTTTTAGTCGTTCGGTATCCAAAAGAAACTAGATTCTATAAGAGTCTGATCGATCGTGAAGATGATCTTGATTTGACAGGAATTGTAGATTCTAATAGTCCGTTTGAAGAAATAGTTGAAAACAGTTTAACGAATCAAACAATCTTATTAAAAAAAGTAGCGGTTCAAAATCAAACCCATTTAGAAGAAGAAAAGGACGATCTCCTATCTTGGATTCATGAAGTGAAAACACCTTTAACTGCAATGAACTTAATGATTGATCGAATGAAGGATGAAAAGTTAAAATCAAACTTAACATTCGAATGGTTGCGTATCCACTTATTACTAGATCAGCAGCTCCATCAAAAAAGAATACCTTTTATTGAAAACGATCTTTATATCGAAAAAATTCAGCTTGAAGATGTGCTATTTCCAGAAATTAAGACATTACAGTCATGGTGCATACATAAAGGAATCGGTTTTGATATTGAACTTGAGGAATTAGAAGTTTATAGTGATGCAAAATGGCTTTCGTATATCATAAGACAGCTTTTAACAAATGCAGTAAAATATAGTACCTCCTCTGACATTCGAATTACAAGTAAACAAAGAAATGGGCAAGTTATTCTTGAAATTGAAGACTTTGGTCGCGGCATACATTCAAAAGATTTACCGCGCATTTTCGAAAAAGGCTTTACTTCTACGACCCAACATCAAGATAACGCCTCAACAGGCATGGGCTTATATTTAGCACAAAAGGCTGCACTGTCCCTACATATTACGTTTCAAGTAAAATCAGAACTAGATAAAGGCTCAATTTTCACGTTAATTTTCCCGAAACGAAATGAATTTGTAAAAATAACAAGCATGTGACAAAATTGTCACATGCTTTTGTTTATTGTTCGGTTAATCAAAGGAAACAATAGAAGGAACCTTTTATACTTACTTTATCAAATGAAAATAAAGGGGTGTACGAAAATGAATATTTTAGAAGCAAAGAAAATTCATAAAAGTTACGGAAATAAATTTAATAAACAAGAAGTTTTAAGTGGCATCGATATAAACATCGAAAAAGGTGAATTCGTTAGTATTATGGGTGCTTCTGGATCGGGTAAAACAACTTTATTAAATGTTCTTTCGTCGATTGATAAGATTAATACTGGCACTATTGCAATTGAAGGCAAAGATATTACGGATATGAAAGAAAAGCAATTAGCAGAATTTCGTAAAAACTATTTGGGCTTTATCTTCCAAGAATACAATTTACTAGACACATTAACTGTAAAAGAAAATATTCTTCTTCCTTTATCAATTACTAAAACGTCGCCTAGTGAGGCAAATCAAAAATTTGATGTAATTGCTAAAGAGCTTGGTATTTTTGAATTAAAAGATAAGTATCCGAATGAAATCTCTGGGGGCCAAAAACAACGTACTTCGGCTGCTAGAGCATTTATTCATGAACCTAGTATCATTTTCGCGGATGAGCCAACAGGTGCTTTAGATTCAAAGTCTGCATCAGATTTATTAAATAAATTAAGCGAACTAAATGAAAAAAGAAATGCCACAATTATAATGGTTACACATGATCCAGTAGCAGCAAGCTTTTGTAATCGAGTTATCTTTATTAAAGATGGACAAATTTATTCACAACTTCACAAAGGCGATGAAACAAGACAGAATTTCTTTAAAGACATCATGAAAACTCAAGGTGTATTAGGTGGTGTTCACCATGAGCATTAATCACTTGATATTCCGAAATTTAAAGAAAAACATAAAGAACTATTATCTTTATATTTTCGCTTTAGTCTTTAGTGCTGCCTTGTACTTCTCATTTGTTACCCTACAGTACGATCCATCCATGGACGCCACAAAGGGTTCAATTAAAGGTGGAGCTGCAATTCGCTCAGCGTCGATATTACTTGTTGCAATTGTGTCGATTTTCCTTTTATATGCAAATATGATTTTTATTAAAAGAAGAAGTAAAGAAATTGGTTTGTTTCAATTAATTGGAATGACGAAAGACAGGATTTTTCGAATTCTAACAGTTGAAAACTTTATTCTTTATTTTAGTTCATTGGTTATTGGGATCTTACTAGGTTTTTCAATTTCAAGACTAATCATTATGATTTTATATAAAATCACAGGGGTTAAAGCAATTGCTAGTTTGCATTTTTCAACACAAGCATTAGTTCAGACAATAATTGTGTTTGTTGTGATTTATGCATTCATTATGTTAATGAATTACGTTTTTATTAAAAGACAAACGATTTTATCGTTATTCCGAGTGGTCTCATCGACTGAAGGAAAACTTAAAAAAATGTCTGTATTTGAGATTTCTATTGGAGTTTTAGGTATTTTATTAATCATCTCAGGTTATTTTTTATCATCAAAACTATTTGATGGTGATTTTACTACGATGACTGAGCTATTTTCAGCAATGATCTATATTTTAGCGTCAGTTATAATTGGAACTTATTTAGTATATAAAAGTTCAGTTCGTTTTATTTTAAATATTATTCGCAAAAAGAAAAATGGCTATTTAAATATAAACGATGTCCTATCATTATCTTCAATCATGTTTAGAATGAAGTCTAATGCTTTATTACTGACGATTATTACAACCGTATCAGGTCTCGCTATTGGCTTATTATCTTTAAGTTATATATCTTACTATTCTGCTGAAAAAACGGCGGAGAGCCATGTCCCTGCTGATTTTTTCTTAGGCAATCAGAAGGATTTACAAACTTTCACATCCGCTCTTGATAAAAGTGGCATTAAATATACAGAAAAACACATCGAAGTTCTTCAAGTTAATGCAAATATAAAGAATATACTAGATAAACAGTTAGATGGAATGATGAAGGATGCAGATAAGTTCCCACTAGCGGTCGTAAACGAAAAAGCGGCTAAAGTGAATCTTGCTCCAAATGAAGCACTATTTACCGGTTATGATGATATGCTTCAAAAATTTATGACATTGAAGGATTCGGGGAATCTTGAAATATCTAGTACAAAGAAAACATTTAAGCTAAACTATTTAGGTTTAAAACGTGATAAAATTATCCCTTCATACTTTACAAACGGAGGATTTCCTACAGTTATTGTAGATGATCAAGTTTATAAAAGTATAAAACAGAATCTCGATTCATCTATTCAAAAAAAATCTACTGAATATAACGGTATTAATATAAGTGATGAGAATTTAATCAAAAAGGCAAATGGCATCTATATGGATGATCAATTGGATAAAAATTATCCTAATGATTCTCGACTTGAAATCGTTAATAGTCAGAAAGCAAATATGGGGCTTATTATGTTCATCGTCGGATTTTTAGGATTAACATTCTTAATGACATCTGGATGTATTTTATATTTTAAACAAATGGATGAGAGTGTTGATGAAAAGCCTAATTACACAATTTTACGTAAGCTTGGTTTTTCTCATAGTGATTTATTAAGAGGAATTCGATCTAAACAGTTGTTTAATTTCGGTATTCCACTCGTAATTGGACTAGTTCATAGCTATTTCGCTGTCCAGTCTGGATGGTTCTTATTTGGTGCTGAAGTTTGGACACCAATGATCATTGTCATGGTTTTATATGCCGTTTTATACTCTGTATTTGGTATATTATCCGTTCTTTATTATAAAAAAGTAATTAAAGAAGCTCTTTAAAAATAAGAAAATACCTACTAAATAATAGAAGTCCGATTTGAGCTTCTATTATTTTTTTATTTCTTTTGAATTATAATAGCTATATAAAAACTACTTTAAAGGTGAATCAAAATGACAAAAACAATCGTTGAAAAGCTAAACTTAACAAAATATAAAAAAGCGACAGTTTTATTTCAACCTAGTAATACAAATTATTTTACAGATTTACCCTATTTTGAAACAGATCTATTGAATTCTCCTTACGATCTAATATTTGCTTTCGTACTTAATATGGACTCACTTAAAGAGCTCATGACAAAGATTATAGATAATGACTACTTAAATAAAAACGGTTATATTTTTGTAGCCTATCCTAAAAAAGGCAACAAAGTATATCCTACTTATATTCATCGCGACGATTTATTTGAAGGATTAGGTGCAGACGAGAGTGGCTACCTCGGTTCAAGCACCATTAAATTTGCTCGGATGGTAGGACTGGATGATGTTTTTACAGTAGTTGGATTAAAGGACGATTCGAAAACAAAAGCTACAAACTCTTCAAAAGCTAGTCAATGTGTAGATGATTATATTGATCTCATACCAAACGTTGAAAAGGATTTAGAGGAAACGCCTGAACTGCTTACGATCTATCAATCTCTCACTCCTGGATATCGAAAAGATTGGGCTCGCCATATATATAGCGCTAAGCAAGAAGCAACAAAAGAAAAAAGGCGTGAAGAAATGAAAGTGGTATTAGGTGCAGGGTATAAAACGCTGGATTTATATCGTAGAGACCATAAATAATTGCGTATACACTAAAAAGCTCAGCCAGATTTTCTGACTGAGCTTTTTTCTTTAGCAGCAACGAGTTACTTTTCCACCTTTCGAATTAAAGCGGGATTCTTGTGCTTCGATAAAGAACTCTTTTCTCGTTTGAACTGGTTGATTAGGATGGTGAGTTTTCATATGTTCTACGTATTTCTCATAGCTTGGTACGCCAACAAGTAGACTAATGAACTGTTTATAATATTTTTTGAACTCCTTTATTTTATAATGCATAATTTTTAGGATCGCTTTCTTCTCGTTTTATATAAGGAGTTTCATGTAATTTTATTGGTTTATTAGACAATATATTGATCCAATTTCGTATCGAAGCAATTAAAACTAGGAGTACGATGAGCATAAATAATCCACAAATCGTTGCATCTATATAGTCATTTAAAATAATTTGATTCATTTGTGCATGACTAGTTGCCGGAGCGAGAATTGTACCAGCATCTACATCTTTAAAAATTTTAGCATGCGCTAAGAATCCTATTTTTGGTACTGGATGAAATATCTTTTGCCACCCTGCAGTCATTGTAACTACTAATATCCAAATAGTCGGCACTAGCGTAATCCATGCATAAGCTTTTTTCCCCATTTTCAACAAGATCGTTGTGCCGAGTAATAATGCAATTGCCGCAAGCATTTGATTCGCAATACCGAATAAAGGCCATAAAGTATTGATTCCACCAAGTGGGTCAATAACTCCTTGGTAAAGGAAATAACCCCATCCGAACACACAAATAGCGGTTGCAATTAGATTAGCCGGAAGGGAATCTGTTTTGCCAAATGGCTTGTATACATTACCTAGGATATCCTGCGTCATATATCGTCCAATACGAGTACCCGCATCAATTGTTGTTAAGATAAATAGTGCTTCAAATAGAATAGCGAAATGATACCAAAAAGCCATTAATGCTTTTCCACCGATTACTTTAGAAAAGAGTGCCGCCATACCAATTGCTAAAGTTGGCGCACCACCAGTACGCGAAAGGATTGTTTGCTCTCCAACATCTTTTGCTAGCGTAGATAATTCGTGAGACGTTATGGTAAATCCCCAACTCGAAACTACTTGAGCCACTTGATTCACGTCTGTTCCAATAATCGCAGGTGGACTATTGATCGCAAAGTATGCTCCTGGCGTTAATAAACACGCCGCAATCATTGCCATTACTGCAACGAATGATTCTGTTAACATAGCACCGTACCCAATAGCACGGGCATGCGTTTCACGCTCCATCATTTTTGGTGTAGTGCCAGATGCAACTAATGCGTGGAATCCAGAAACAGAACCACATGCAATTGTTATAAATAAAAATGGAAATAGATTTCCGGCGAATACAGGACCTGAGCCATCAATAAATTTTGTAACAGCTGGCATTTGTAAATCTGGTGCCACAAAAATAATTCCAACCGCTAAAGCTAAAATCGTACCAACTTTCAAAAACGTACTTAAATAATCTCGTGGAGCTAATAAAAGCCATACTGGTAAAACCGATGCTATAAATCCGTAGCCAATTAACATAAGCGCAATTGTTTCACCTTTGAATGTAAACATCGCTGCCAGCGTTGGACTTTCTGCAACATATTGTCCAGCAACTAAAGAAAGTAGTAGTAAAATCACACCAATAAATGATCCTTCCCCTACTCGACCTGGACGGATGTATCGCATATAAATACCCATGAAAAGTGCGATTGGAATAGTTGCTGCAATTGTAAACATTCCCCACGGACTTCCCGCAAGAGCTTTTACAACTACTAGTGCTAATACAGCCAATAGAATAACCATAATGCCTAAAATACCTATTAATGCAATGACCCCGGTTATTGGGCCAATCTCTTCTTTAATCATTTCTCCGAGCGATTTACCATTTCTACGCGTCGAAGCTGCTAAAATAACAAAATCCTGTACTGCCCCTGCAAATACAACTCCTACAATAATCCAAATCGTACCAGGTAAATAGCCCATTTGCGCAGCTAAAATTGGTCCAACTAGTGGTCCAGCCCCAGCAATAGCTGCAAAATGATGACCAAATAATACCCACTTGTTCGTCGGTACAAAATCTTTCCCATCGTTGTTAATTTCTGCAGGTGTTTTACGGTCTTCATCAAGTTTAAACACTTTTTCTGCAATAAACTTACTATAAAACCGATAAGCTACTGCATATGTACAAACAGCTGCTGTGAGGAGCCAAATCGCATTAATTGTCTCCCCTCTTTTTAAAGCTAAGACAGAAAAACAGACAGCCCCAAGTACCGAAATTAATCCCCAAACTACGATTGATTTTAAAGATTTCACAAACAAGAACCTCCTTCTCCATTTATAACTGAAAGTATATCATCAATTCAGAATTTTTTGTCAATTAATGGTAAAAAAAGTATAAAAACGACATTTTTACTGATTTTAAGCTAAATATTCTACAAAAAAGTAGACGAAAGTTATATTGAACTTTCCTAATTAGGGAAGTTCAAGTGAAAATACAACTTGTAACGATTGTTAACTTACATAAAAAAACCACCTTAGCATTTAAAAGCCAAGATGGTTTTCATTCATATTAAATTGACTACTTAACTTTTTGAATAAAATTAATGTCAATCAGTTCGTTCAGCCTTTGTAATTCTTGTTCCCCTAATAACATTTTTCCTTCGTTTAAAGATACTAGAGCACTTTCAATTAAATACTTACGTGGCGTTTTTGACTGCAACAACTCATTTTGCAAAAAGTCTAGTAGTTCATTGTATTTTTGTTGTTCATCGCTATTTAGCACAGACTTTTTCATAATGCAAATAATACTACAAAGCTTTTGTTGAAGATTTTCCTCAGTCTTTCTTACTGGTAACCATCTATCTAAAAGCTCCAAATTAAATAATTGTTCTCCAGATTCCTCAACATCTTTAACGATCTTAATTATACGTTTAACACTATAACGGACAACTTGATCCATACTAGTATTGATATCCTTGGCAAGGTCATAGTATCTCACATTATGGTGAATAATACCTAAAAACATAATGGCACTATCTAATAAGAAAACTTTTTTTTCACTACCAAAAATGTCTAAAAATCGTGTATACACCCAATTTAATGTTTTGAAATTACCTTCTCTAATGAATTGCTTGATATCAAGGTCATTTATATAAATTACTTCTTCAAACAGAGAAATCAATTTATTATCTCTATTTGCTTCCATTAATAAAGTTACTTGCTTAATGAAAATTTCAATATCAGAAGGACTCTGACCGATTAATAACTCATTTCTTTCTTGTTCAAGTTTTTTATAAATCGTATTAAATAATGCGACTACTAAATCACTTTTAGATGAAAAATAATTATAAAATGTACCTTTAGAAATACCGCTATAATCTAGTATGTCTTGGATAGACGTCGATTGAAATCCCTTTTCAATAAACAATTCATGGGCTATTTTTACGACATGCTGTTTACGATCATTCATATAATCACCTTGGTTCTAGTTAATTACTGCTTAAAAAACATAGTACATTATTTTAGCATTTAAAACTAGTAAATATCTCATTAGATTATTAAAGATTTCTAATGGTTATTATAATTGCATCTAATGAATGAATGGTATATCATATTATGTTATATAGAAGATGGAAACACAGTTCAAAAAAATGAACTAGTTGTACAAAGGAGGGGGAATCATGGACCATTCCATGAGTAAATCGGTACGCCCACCATACGGGATTATTACAATCCTGATGATTGGGGCGTTTATTGCGTTCTTAAACAATACATTATTAAATATTGCTTTGCCTTCAATCATGAAGGACTTGGATGTTGAGCCATCAACAGTTCAATGGCTATCTACTGGATATATGTTAGTTAATGGGATCTTAATTCCAACCACAGCTTTTTTAATCCAAAAATATTCTGTTAGACATTTATTTATAACAGCACTACTTTTATTCAATATCGGTACTTTTACCGCAGGTTTTGCGCATAACTTTCCTTTATTATTAACTGGCCGTATGATTCAAGCTTCAGGTTCGGCTATTTTAATGCCATTATTAATGAATGTAATGTTAACTAGCTTTCCTGTTGAAAAACGCGGAACTGCAATGGGCTTCTTCGGTTTAGTAATGATGGGTGCACCAGCAATTGGACCAACTTTATCTGGTTGGATTATTGAACACTACGATTGGAGAATGCTTTTCCATGTAGTATCACCAATTGCATTAACAATTTTAATTATTGGCTTTTTCTTACTAAAAGATAAAAAAGAGAAATCAAATAGTAAGATCGATCTTCTTTCAGTTCTTTTATCAAGTCTAGGATTTGGTGGATTATTGTACGGATTTAGTTCTGCTGGAACTGATGGATGGGAAAGCCCAAAAGCTTATGTTGCTTTAATTGTAGGGGTTCTTTCATTAATACTATTTATCACTCGTCAATTAAAACTTGATACACCAATGTTGAACTTTAGAGTTTATCGTTACCCTATGTTCGCCTTATCTTCGGCGATTTCAATCGTTGTTACAATGGCTATGTTCTCAGCAATGATGCTTTTACCAATTTATACTCAAACACTTCGCGGCATTAAACCGTTTGATGCGGGATTAATGCTATTACCTGGTGCTCTATTAATGGCAGTTATGTCACCAATCACAGGTAAATTATTTGATAAAATCGGTGGAAGAATTCTTGCGATGACCGGTTTAATCATTATGACGATTACTACTTATTTACTAAGTAAATTAACGCTGGATACAACCCACACTCAAATTATTGTTTTATATGCATTACGTATGTTCGGTATGTCAATGGTAATGATGCCTGTATCAACAAATGGTTTAAATCAGTTACCTAAACGATTCTATCCACACGGAACTGCTATGAACAATACATTACAGCAAGTATCTGGTGCTATTGGAACTGCTTTATTAATTACAGTTATGTCAAATCGTACAGCATCGAAAGCTAAAGAATTATCTGCTGAAGCAATGAAGCATGTAACAAGTAAACCAACACCTGATATGATTGCTCAAATCAAACAAGAAATCACGATGAAAGCAATGCTTGAAGGTATTAATTTCTCATTTTATGTGACAGTTTTCGTTATAGCAGTAGCGCTGATTCTTTCGTTCTTTATTAAACGATCAATAGCAGCAGAAGAACCGGTAGTTAACGAAAATACGGATGTAAATTTTAAGAAAAAGTTAGTCGGGAATTAAACAAAAGTTCAACCAATTTAATTGGTTGAACTTTTTTTATTTAACCTTCAAATATAAAAAGTTATAATTTAATTAATGAATTATTAGAATAAATCTTTATTATTTAATACTAACTTATTGGATGGTTTAAATGTGCTAAGAAAAATTATTTTAACTCTTTTAATCGCTTTTATACTATTTATGACAGGTAATCAGACCACGAAGGAGAACACTGAAATGGATCAAGTTAAGTTGAATTACGGAAAATATGAGATTCCAAAAACACTAGTTAACGCTATTAACTTACAAAGTGAATTACAAAGTGAAGGAATAACACAATTTGGAGAATTAGGTGGACTATTTTTCTCATATGAAAAAATCGATACTCGTTATTTAAATACCCCATTAGATGTAATCCAATTTGCAAATACTGGTTCAGATGGAGTTCATTTTGGCTTTTTAACTGATTTTGGCCAAGTTAATGATTTAGAAAATGCATATATTGTACGTGTTTCTCCAATGGACTCTGATGATCCAGTACAAATCGTTGCTAGAAACTTACGTGATTTCTTAAGGCTACTTTGCTATGCACCAGGTGCTGTAGAGGTGGTTGATGTTACTTCTGATGAGGATACATTTCACAGTGTCCCTGAAATAGCTGCAACTCAAACAATTGAAGGCTACGATGCCAAAGCAAGAAAGGCTCTTCAACAAAGATTTTCCCTTGAATCAATTAACTCAATCGAAAGCTATTTAAACGAAGTCAAAAATGAGCGAGAAAGTGAAATCTTATTACCGACCGAGGATAGCTTAGGGATCACAAATAAGTCTGCAACGATAACGGAAGAACCAAGAATTCAAAAGTTATTTAAGTTTGATGATAATGATCTATCATTAGATACTGACGAAGTAGTTCACTTTTTTGAAACTTCCTCAGTTGAAGCAAAATTGGTGTTTCTACGCGAAGCCCAATCGAAGGCATTACTATATGATGATGAAGAACTAAAACTTTATCTTTCAAAACAACTACACTTAATGCATTTGGAAGATGAGGCAGTAAGAATTAAATATTAAGTAAATCTCTACTATTTTTATACAAAGTATCTGAAAAGTATGAAGAGAGTGTCCCAAAGATTCGTTAAAAATCTTCGAGACACTCTCTTTATTATTTTTTATAAATAAAATAATCAAAATCAGCATGAAGCCCTTGCCCAGTCGTATCCTGACACTGCATTCCAACAAACGCACCCGTAAAGAATCCTCCGCCTTGAATATAATCATCAGATAGTTTATAGGAATAATGTGTCACAGGTATTGCTGTCCACTCTTGTCCATCAAATGAGTAAGAGTACTGGTAAACATTCGTTTTCACATCTACTCGAAGGTACACATATTCAATATGTTCCGGAATAATAATTTCGTTTCCTTGAAGAGGCTGATCGAATGTAAAATTATCACATGTTACTAATTCTAGAATTCTGCCCTTCTCTTCATTCCAAGTAATTTGACATGAAGTCCAATTTTGAGTGTTATAGTAATTGACTAAACCAGCAGATTGATGGAATGTACTAGGATTAAATGCCACCTTTGTTTCTGCTGTAAAATTAAAATCCTGCCAACGTCTTGCTATAAATGACTGGGTAAATTTAGATGTAAGTGATTCTCTTCCATAAAGACGAAGATGTCCTGGATTGTCTTTTAGCGAAACGATTTTCTCACCTAATGGAATTCTCAAGTTTTGAAAGTGAGGGTTTAATTCTTCTGAGTTAAAGTCATCCTTCTCTGGATAATCGCTTTCCCATTTTATTTCACCAATTTTTGGACCTTCTATTTCAAGTGAAGGACTATTTCCCCCCACAACATAAGGCCAATCGTTTTTCCACTCAAGCCTTTGAATTGCCGTTTCTCTTCCTAATGGACAAAAGCCCCTAGGATCTAACAACGGTTGACCTTCTCTTGGTAATGGTCTTCCTGTTAGATGGACAAGAAACCATTCATCAGTATGTGTTTGAACAATTGATGCATGTCCTGCTTTTTGAAGTGGAGTTCTTGGAGCATGGAATGACGAAATCAACGGGTTTTCTGGGTGTACTTCATACGGACCCATTAATTGTTTTGATCTGGCAATCGTCGCTTGGTGATCGTATTTCGTGCCGCCTTCTGCTGTTAATAAGTAGTAGTAATCATTTATTTTATATAAATGTGGTGCTTCCGTCAGTTTAATATCTGTTCCTTTAAAAATTACCTCTGCTTTTCCAATCAGTTTCCTTTCTTCTACGCTGTACTCTTGTAGTGAAATACCATAGAAGCTATGATTGCTTATACGGTGATCCCAAACCATGTTGACTAAATACTTCTTTCCATCCTCATCATGGAATAGGGATGGGTCAAAACCTGTACTATTTAAGTAAACTGGATCTGACCATTCTCCATCAACCGTGTCACATGTTGCAAGGTAATTATGACAATCCTTCCATTGACCTTCGACTACTTTTACATCAGTGTAAATTAGCCAAAACTGTCCGTCTCGATATGATAATGCGGGAGCCCAAATACCGCCTGAATCAGGATTACCCATCATGTTCAATTGACTTAAACGGTTTAAAGGTCTTGATGCTAAGCGCCAATTTTTTAAATCCTTTGAATGGTAAATTCCAACTCCGGGAAACCATTCAAATGTTGATACTGCGATGTAATAATCTTCCCCAACTCGACAAATACTTGGATCCGGATTAAATCCTGGTAAAATTGGATTGCTGATTTTAGCCATTTTAAACTCCTCCATATGAATCTTTATTTTTTAGTAAGCTCCTTTAATAAACTCAGAAACATTTTTTTGATAGAACAGCTCTAACTGATCCAATTCAGCTTTCGAAAAAGACTGGATATTCATTGCTTCTAAGTTTTCATTCACTTGGTGTTGGTTTCTAAATCCAGGAATGACGCATGTAATTTCCTTTTGATCTAAAATCCATCTAAGTGCTGCACTAGCCATAGTTGACCTATCTTCAGTAATCCAGTTAATTCGATTCTCCAACTCTACGCCCTTTTTAAATCCCAATCCTGCAAATGTTTCTCCAATATTAAAGGCAGCTCCATTTTCGTTAAAGTTTCTGTGGTCATCTTCTTCAAAAATATGATCAACCGTGTATTTACCAGATAATAGCCCACTAGCCAATGGTAATCTTACAAGAATTCCTACTCCTTTTTTATAAGCTTCAGGAAGTAGGTCCGCTAATGGTTTTTGACGAAAAATATTAAAGATAATCTGTAGGCTTTTCACATTTGGGTTCTCTAAACAAATCAACCCTTCTTCAACCGTCTCTACACTTACCCCATAATGACGGATTTTCCCTTCACTTTGTAAACGATCTAGCACATCAAACACTTGTCCATCCTTTAATATTTCAGTAGCTGGACAATGAACTTGATATAAGTCAATCACATCACGATTTAATCGTTTCAGACTATCTTCACAATAGGATTTAACCGCTTCATATGAGTAATTTTCTGGTGCAAAGATGTCACCTTTTCGACAAAACTTTGTTCCAATATATATTTTATCTTCTAGCCCTTTTGTTGCTTTAGCTAGTAGCTCCTCACTATGTCCATCACCATAAACATCCGCAGTATCAAAAAAATTCACACCTTGATCTATCGCGTGTTGCAATGACTTTAATGCTTCATTATCATCTGTTTTTCCCCACGCTCCACCAATAGCCCAAGTACCAAAGCTTACCTCACTAATCTTTAAACCTGTATTACCAAGCTCCCGGTAATTCAAGTAGACCCCCTCCTTTTAGCTCTTTGTACTACTTTCTAAATTCCGAAAGCATCACATTTAGTTCCCTCGTTTTTGTATAAACCTGTTTATAAATTAAATAAAGCTTCTCATAATTTTTAACGTTTTCTTCAATTGGTTTATATGAAGTAATTGGTTTAATAAAATCTTCTGCACAAGCCTCTAATGAATCAAACCAACCGCAACCATACGCAGCAAGCATTGCCGCTCCCATTCCAGGTCCTTGTTCACTCGAAAGTTTAATAATCGTTGCATTAAAAATATCTGCTTGCATCTGAAGCCATACAGGATTCTTTGCACCGCCACCAATCGAAATAATTGAATCAATCTTTTTACCGTTATGTCGGAAAATCTCAATTGACTCATTTAATGAAAAAGTAATTCCCTCCATGACAGCCCTTGCAAAGTCATTTCTCTTATGTGATGCGTCCATTCCAATAAAGCTAGCTCTTATAACTGAATCTGCATGCGGCGTTCTTTCACCAACCAAATATGGCGTAAACAGTAAACCCTTTGAACCAATTGAAACTTGATCTACACTTTCTAGTAATTGTTCAAAATTCTCATGCTCTGCAAACGTATCCTTAAACCAACTTAAAGAAAATCCCGCTGCAAGCGTTACACCCATTGAATAGAAAGCATCTTCCTTACCATGGTTAAAATAATGAACCTTACCTTTAAAGTTGTGGTCGCCGTGCTCTTCATAAGAAAGGACAACCCCTGAAGTACCAATACTACATAGCGTATTACCCTCTTTTAAAATTCCTGAGCCAATTGCGCCACAAGCATTATCTGCTCCACCTGCAAATACTTTTACTTCGCGACTAAGTCCTGTCAGTTTAGAAACCTCTTCTGTAACTGTTCCTACGCAACTATGTGACTCAACAATTGGCGGGCAAAGATGTAAAGGAATATCAAATTTAGTACATAATTCTTCACTCCACTGCTTTTCCTTTACGTTTAACAGTAATGTTCCCGCTGCATCTGAGTATTCAGTATGAATTTCACCAGTAAGACGATAGCGAAGATAATCTTTAGGTAACAAGAATACTGATGCTTGTTCAAAAATCTCTGGTTCAAATTCTTTTACCCAAAGAAGCTTTGGTAAAGTAAATCCTTCAAGAGCTGGATTTTTCGTTATTCCAAGTAGGCATTCTTCGCCTACGATTTCATTGATATATTCACATTGCTTAGTCGTTCTTGTATCATTCCATAAAATCGCATTACGAAGGCAGTTTTTTTCTTTATTCAACAACACTAGACCATGCATTTGACCTGAGAAGCTAATCCCTTCAATATCATTCGGATGTCCATTAAAATCTCTAACTAACTCGGTAAGTCCATCGATTGTTTTTTCAACCCACTCTTCAGGATTTTGCTCGCTATATCCAGATTTCTCTTGAACTAATGGATAGGAACGAGACACTTCTTGGCAAACCTCGCCGTACTGATTAACTAATAAAATCTTTACAGCACTTGTACCTAAATCAATACCTACTACATATTTCATAACAATCATCCCTTATCATTTTTAATCCCATCGTATGAGAAAAATGTGCTGGAAATAGTGAAATTCCCAGCACATTTTATGGTCATTTAAACCGTTGCGAATTCAGAAATCGCTTCTAATAAATATTGGTTTAATACTGCTTTTAGACGCTCTTCACGACCAGATTTATTTTGGATTTCACCTAAATTTAACGCATATGCTTCAAGTGTACGGAAATTTGCTTTATTATCTACGATTTCCTTGCCGATTCCATAAGTAAAGCTGCTATAGCGATCTTCAATAAAGTTTTCAAATACTTTATCTTCAATTAATTTACTTGCTACTAATGCGCCAATTGCAAAACTATCCATTCCAGCAATATGAGCATGGAATAAATCCTCTACATCAAATGAGCCCCTTCTTACTTTCGCATCAAAGTTTAATCCGCCTTTTCCTAAACCGCCATTTTTTATGATTTCATACATCGCTAGTGTAGTCGAATATAGATCTGTAGGGAATTCATCCGTATCCCAACCAATTAATTTATCTCCTTGATTGGCATCGACTGAACCAAGCATTCCATTAATTCGAGCAACACGTAATTCATGCTCAAATGTATGTCCCGCAAGTGTTGCGTGGTTCGCTTCAATATTGAATTTAAATTGCTTCTCTAAACCATTAGCTTGTAAGAAAGCTAGTCCAGTTGCTACATCAAAATCATACTGATGTTTTGTTGGCTCTTTTGGTTTTGGTTCGATTAGGAACTGGCCATCGAATCCAATTTCTTTTGCGTAATCTACAGCCATGTGGAAGAATCGCGCTAGGTTGTCTTGCTCAAGTTTCATATCAGTATTCATAAGTGTGTCATAGCCCTCACGTCCACCCCAGAATACATAGTTGATTGCTCCAAGTTCTTTCGCAACTTCTAATCCTTTTTTTACTTTTGCTGCTGAATATGCAAATACATCTGCATTGTTAGACGTAGCAGCACCATTTACATAGCGAGGATGAGTAAACATATTTGCTGTATTCCAAAGCAATTTTGTTTTACTTGTTTTCATATATTCTTTAATCATTTCTACAATTACATCTAGGTTTTTATAAGTTTCACTTAATGTATTTCCCTCAGGTGCAACATCTGAATCGTGGAAGCAGAAGAATGGAACATCTAGCTTTTCATAAAATTCAAATGAAGCTTCTACACGGGCTTTAGCAAGATCTAATCCTGCTAAGTGATTCCAAGGGCGTTGCATTGTTCCTGCTCCAAATGGATCTGAACCGTCTGCAGTAAATGTGTGCCAGTATGCAACTGAAAATCTTAGTAAATCCTCCATTGTTTGACCATTGATGATTCTTTGAGGATCATAATATTTAAATGAAAAAGGATTTTTTGATTTAGGACCTTCGAATTTAATTTTATTAATATTAGTAAAGTAACTCATGTTTAATTCCTCCTAAAATAGTAGTTTTAAATTCTATGACTTATGTGAAATAACAATCCATGTGCGCAATACTTTCATATCATCTGGCTCAATCCTTTGTATGCCAGTCAATTCCTCATTTACTTTAAGGTTTGGAGCGTTGGTTACCCACGTATAAGGCTCAGGGCATAAAAAACCGCTTCTCCCATCCTTGTTATAAACGACCCAGTGTTTAAAACTTTGATCAACGGTGTAGTTAATCTCAATTCCCGTTGATTGATTCATTATTTGTGCTGTTTGGAGTCCACTAGCATTTGGACTAGATAGAAAAACATCATCCAACTCTAGTCCATACAAGCTCATTCCTTCACTTAACTCATCTTTGTATTCAATATCTTCTAGTTCCCCCGTTGGTAAGAATCGATCATTTAGTTTCCAACGTTTCTTAACTGGAAGTTTGAGAATTGACGTTTCTTCAGGGAATAAAAAGCTAGTATGGTATCCAAATCCTAACGGTAAAGACTCATTACTTTTATTTATAATTTCTGCTTTTTTAGCAAATAAATTATCATTTAATATATAGTTCATCCTGATCATAAAGTGATGTGGAAATTGAGCCATAACATCATCATGTTTACTTGAATCAAACTCAGTAACAACTTTTACTGTATGATCATTGACTTCAATACTTACTACCTCCCATTTCCTTGTATGAACAAAGCCATGGATGTGATTCTGTTTATCTAATTCATTAATTTCAAATTGGTAAGTCCTGTCATTAAAGCTAAACTTACCTCGATCAATTCGATTAGGCGGGAATAAAATTGGAGTACCAAACAGAACTGGATTGTTTACATATTCCTTAGTAGAGGTCGGAACTCTTAAAAGCTCTGTATTTGAACCTTTATGGACCATGGAAATCAAGTTCGAACCCCACCCAGGAATAATAATAATCTCCAATTCACTATTACCCGCTTTAATCGCTGGTTCGTCTAAAAAAGAGATTTCTTCAGCATAAGTACTCATCTTTATTCCCCGTTCTGTCATTTCTAAATTCTAGACATTACTAATCTTGCTTTTTCTTACGTTTAACCGATTGAAACTGTACATTCCACAAAACATGAAAATCCACGCAATTGATACAGCACCAAAGAATGGAGTTAATCCTGGTTCGTACAGCAGTAAAAATAAAATGGCTACTAAGCTAATTAGCATTAACAATGTAATATGAAAATGAAAGATACTTAAAAAGAATGCGTTTTTTATATATTCCTTCAGTTTGAAATCGTAATGTACATAGATTGGGAAAATATAAAGTAAAATCATTAAGTAAAGAGCTGCAATGATTAATAAAGGAACGATTAGTATAAACTGGAATAGCCCTTCTACCGTTCGAATGTAAAACACATCAAAAGCTAGGAATATTCCGCTGAATATGAAAACCGATCCAAGTTTGTTAGCGTTTTTAAATTCCTTAAGAAATACAGCGAGAAATGTTCTCCAAATCGGCAAATCCGTTTCTTTTAAAATCCATTTACGAACAATAGTAAAAAGGGCTACTGTAGCAGGGAAAAAACCGAATATGATTAGTCCTGCGATTGAAAAGAGAAACCATAGTAGATTGACGTACGCTAATTTCATAATCCATTCACATACCGTAAACAGTTTCCCCATTGTTTTTCCGAGTATCATCTAATCACTCTCCTTTACGAAAACATTAATACCTTTATCTATAGTGATTATCCTTTTACTGACCCAGACGCAATTCCTTCAACGATTCGATTACTTAAAATAAAGAAAGCAATTAAAATTGGTAAAATACTGATCACTAACGTAGCTCCGATTGCTCCCCAGTCAGTTGTATACTGGCCAATAAAGTTTTGAATACCTACTGTTAATGTTTTAAATTTATCTGAGCTAATAAACGTATTAACGAAAACAAACTCATTCCAGTTGTAAATCATGTTGATAATTGCAGCAGTAGCAATTACCGGAGACGTCATTGGTAACGTAATCCTAAAGAAGATATGGTTAATCGAAGCCCCATCCATAATTGCAGCTTCTTCCACTTCTCTAGGTAAAGCTTCATAAAATCCAATTAAGATCATAATCGTAATTGGTAGATTAAAAGCTGTGTATGCAAGTATTACCGAAAGTGGATTATCAATTAAATTAATTTTCGTAAACGTATTAAATAATGGAATAAGCGTTGAATGGACTGGAATCATTAAACCTACCATAAATATTCCTAATACCCACTTACTTGCCTTCCAATTCATTCTTGTTATTGCAAAGGTAACCATACTTGCTAGTACAACCGTTAAGATAACAGCAGCAATTGTATAGGTCACACTGTTAAAGAAGTACTGACTTATGTTTCCTTCAGTCCAAACTTTTGTATAATTCTCCCATTTTGGGCTTTCAGGTAAAGAAAAAGGAGACATATTAAAAACTTCTTGATTATTTTTTAATGAAAAAAGAAATAGCCAGATGATCGGAAAAATTTGAAAAATCGCTACGACTATAAGGAAAAGGTACATGAGCCCATAAGCAATTTTTCCTAACATTCTATTTGTACTACGGTCTGTGTTCTTCTCCGTTACAATAGCTTGAGATCCTGAAGCTCTTACCGTATCCACCTATAATCCCCCTTTCTATTTAGTAAATATCATTATTAGATTCAGGAAATTTTCGAATAATCCAAGTAACAACTAAACAAATAATTAATAAGAAAAAGCCAATTGCACTTGCATATCCAAAGTCAAAGCCTTTAAAAGCTTTTTGATACATATAGGAAGCCATTACTTCACTAGAACCATTTGGTCCTCCGCCTGTCATAACATAAATCAAATCGAAATACTTAAGTGATCCAACTACCGCAAGAACAATCGTGACTTTAACAACATTCATAATTAATGGTAGTTTTATTTTTATTGCAATTTGTAATGGCGTCGCCCCATCAATCCTTGCCGCTTCAATTAGAGATTCAGGAATATTTTTAAGAGCTGCATAGTAAATCAAAATATAAAAACCTGCATATTGCCAAATAATCGGAATAATAATCGCGTATAACGCTAGGTTAGTTTCTGCTAACCAAGCAGGAGGATTATGAACTCCAAGAGAAACAAGTATGCTATTTAATATCCCATTAGTTGGGTGATAAATTTTAAGCCAAAGCTGTGCAATTGCAACAGAGGCAAGTAGCATTGGTATTAGATAAATTTTTCTAAGAAGGTCAGCACCTTTAATTTTTCCAGCAAGTATAAATGAGATGAACAAGTAACCAATTAAACTGACTGCCGAAAATACGGCTAATAAAAAGGAGTGGAAAGCACTTTTCCAAAATAGAGGATCATGTAATAAGTGGGAATAATTCTCTAAGCCTATGAATTCCTTTTCCCCGATTCCATTCCATTTCATTAAGCCAAAGTATCCTGTTTGTACAATCGGAACGTAAATCAAAGCAAGAACTAGAAAAAGAGCTGGTGTAATATACAGCGCAATTATTTTTTTATTCGACATTGTTTTATTCATTTCGTTTCAACTCCTTCCTCTTTAGTTAGTAATAAAAGGGCATATAAGATTAAAACCTATATGCCCTTTTTCATAAAGTCAGAAATTACTTATCTTCTGCTTTTAAAGCTTGCTCTTGTTGTTTAGCAAAATCTTTTGGTTTCACTTCATTTCCAAATAAAGACTGAATTAAATTTAAGTGAGTTTCAGCTACAGATGCACTCATTTGTACGTCTGCAAATAGCGTTAAGTTACTAGCTTGGTTTAATTGATTTAATACATCAATATATAATGGTGGTAAATTTACTTTTGAAGTATCAACTTTTGTTGCCGGAATTACGCCTGCTTTTTCAACGGATTGCTCTCCCCATTTTTGAACAAAGAATTTAACAAAGTCTTTCGCTTCTGCTTTTACCTTCGAATGTTCTGCTACAAATAGTCCCACTCCAGGTCCACCAACCCAGCTATTAATATTTCCTTTTCCACCTTCATATGTAGGGAATTTAAAGAAGCCTACATTGTCACGGAAATCTTTTGGAATTTCTTCGTTCGTTGTAAAGTTTGGTAGTTCCCATGTTCCCATAAGATACATTGCTGCATTTCCATTTAAGAATTCAGATTTTCCTTCATCATTAGATAAACCATTAAATCCTTTATTAAATGCATTTTCTTTTACTAAGTTTTGAACCTCTTTTGCTGCTGTTACAAGCGCAGGGTCTTCAAATGTTCCTGTACGATTAATTGCTTTGTTTAATACTTCAGATCCACCAATTCGATCTGCTAAGTACATATACCAAAGTGAACCTGTCCAACGATCCTTATTTCCTAATGCGATTGGAGCAACACCTTTTCCAGCTAATGTTTTAACAACATTTTGGAACTCGCTATATGTTTGTGGTACTTGAAGATTGTACTTTTTAAAGATTGCTTTATTGTAATAAATTGGAGCAATGTTTAATTCAAGTGGTAGACCATAAGTTTTACCGTCAATTGCATATGCTTCTGTTGTACCAGATACGAAAGAATCTTTTAATCCGCTATTTAACACGTCATCTAAATCTGCGAAAAGTCCACCTTTTACGAATGGAGTCATATATCCTGCTGCCCAAGTAAATCCAACATCAGGTAATTCATTAGAGGAAGAAAGAACTTTAATCTTGTTTTTGTATTGCTCATTTTCAAGAACTTCTACTTCAATTTTTACATCCTTGTGTTCGGCTTCGTATTGTTTAATAATGTCTGAAACAATTAGGTTTTGTTGCTTAGAACTTCCAGCTGGCCAAAGATGCATAAACTTAATTACTTTTTTGGAACCGCTTTCAGTAGAGGCATTATCAGAACTACCACAACCAGTTAAAGCAACCATCAATATAAGAACTAGTGCTAACATTAATGAATACGCTTTCTTAAACATGTCAAACCTCCATTTTTTGAATTTTCCTTACAAATAAATTCTAGCATTAAAAAAAAATCGCGGTAAGGTAACCACGATTGGATAAAATTCCACTATTTTTGGATTAAAGATTCATCAAGTTCAGAGACTTTTCTATATTTACTAGGCGTTATTCCCTCGTAATCCTTAAAGATTTTGATGAAATATTTAGCTGTCTGATAGCCCACTTCTAGGGCAATTTCTTCAATTTGTAAATCTGTCGTCAGCAGACGATTTTTTGCAATTTGTAGTCGCTTTCGAGTCAAATACTCACTAAACGTCAATCCAACTTGCTCTTTAAACAACACACTAAAATAACTTGCGTTTAAATGCACTGCTTCTGCGACTTCTTTTAATGAAATCTGGTTGCTTATATTTTTATTAATAAATTTTTTTGCTTCCTTAATCGTATTAGACTGGCTACTCACTTGCTCTACTTTTAATAATTTTTTATCAGCGACTTTTTCTATATATTCAATGCGTTCAATACTCGCTTCTTTTTCTAGCGCTTGTTCAATAGCCTCAATTAACTTTTGTTTACTTACCGGTTTTAGTAAATAGTTTACAACCCCTAGTCGGATTGCCTCCTGGGCATATTCAAAATCCGGGTGACCTGAAATAATAATAGAAACAAATTTATACCCTTTATCCTTAAGACTTTTTAATAGATCTAACCCATTCATCTCAGGCATACAAATATCTGTGACTAGTAGATGAATTTTTGTCTTGCTCATTTGTTCAAATGTCTCTTGACCATTAGCGGCACTAAGAATTTCAAACCTTCCATTTGACCATTTCTCTAGTGTTTTTTTCAGACCTTGCCTTGTTGTTTGTTCATCATCGACAATTAGTATTGTTTTTGCATCCACTATTATTCCCCACCTTTGTCTGGAACCTCGAATAATACAGTTGTACCTTTGCCGATCTCGCTTTCTAAACGAAGACCGTTTAATTCATACCCCTCGTAATATAATTTAATTCTTTTATTAATATTAGTGAGCGCCATTCCCATGCCTTTAAAGGATGACACATTATTGTTTTTAATTGCTAAATTAAGGTCACTTAGTGTCTCCTTATCAATTCCTGGACCATTATCCTTCACAGTGACTAAAATATTAGCTGAATGATTTATCTTTTTAATCCCTACTAAAATAATCCCCTGTTCTCGATTACTTTCTATTCCGTGCATAATTGCATTTTCAACTAATGGCTGAATTAGGAGCTTCGGTATATTAATGTTTAATAGATCAGGCTCAACTGAAATCTCCCACGATAATCGTTCTCCTAATCTCATTTTCATGATTTGTAAATAACGTTCAATTTGTTCTAAGGCAGCTTGAATCGTCACCCATTCGCTACTATTCTCATTTCCAATTGTATAGCGGAATAGCCCTGACATTGCGATGACTATTTCCGCTAAATCATCCTCACCCTTTTCGTCCAAAGACCAATAAAGCGCATTTAACGTATTATAAAGAAAATGTGGATCTATTTGAGCCTGCAAAGCTTTCAACTCAGTTTGGCTACGAAGTAATTCTTTTTCATAAACGACTTGAATTAAATGATTCGTATTTTCAACCATTTGGTTATAAGTCCTATTTAACTCAATAATTTCTAATGAAGCTGGACTTTCCTTGTTAATTTTTAGCTCGTCCATCTTTGCATTTTTCATTGTATTTGTCAGCTTTTTAATCGGTCTAGTGATCATTGTCGCTAGTATAATTGAAGATACTACAAAGATAATGAATCCAATGGCTCCAGAGAAAAGAGTGGCTTTTCTTACTGGCGTTACCCGTTCATTTAAAAAGCTTGTAGGCTTTAAGATGACAAGTGTCCAGCCCGTTTTTGTAGATGGCTGTTTAACAATCATATATTGCTTTTTATTTACTTCTATCGTTTCATATCCGTCTAGTAAAAACTTTTGAATATTAATACCGTAATTGTCTGTTATTGGTGTTAAATCCCTATCAAGAAGCATCATATAATCCTTCTCTCCAGGAGCTAAATTGCTTTCTTCAACTTGAAAATAACTATTTAATATCCTAACCACTAAATAGCCGCCATTTGAAAACCATCGATCCATTAAGCTAACCCTTCTAATCGCATAAGAGTAATTACTATTTTTAGGATCTTTACCTACCCACACCAATCTTCCTTTTTCTGCTTCCGCTTCTTTTACCCACTTTTCATCAATCACACTAGATATGTCCTTTTCGCCAAAAGGATAAATACGTTTTCCCTCTGAAGAATATAACTCAAATGAGGAGATCCCATTTGAGTAAGCTAAAGAGTTATTTATTACTCTAATTAATGACTGTCTTTTATTAAAATCAACACTCTCTCCATTCTTCAAGCCGAGTAATATTTGTTGAACTGTCTCATTTGTCATTAATTGATTTGATAACGTATCAATTTGTTTATACAAGGTTTCCATTCTTCCGTTTGCTTCAACAGCCGTTTCTTTGATTTGTTTCTTTGTTGTATCTTTCATCAAAGTTCCAACTTGGTTATACACCATAATTGATACAATGGATAAAACAATCATCATAACAATCAAGAAAACGGCCAATATTTGATTGCGTAAAGTATTTAGTTTTTTCAACCGTAGTCTAATGTTGACGATTGTAATCACCTTTTCAGTAATAAATTGTTGTAAGGGCTTTCCTTAAAGTTATCATACTATATTTAGTATTAGTCTGAATATTAAAAACGCCTATATTGTAAAAAACGAGCGCAGTAGGTATTAAGAGAAAAGCTGCAGTAAATAAATAGTTTTTAGAAAACTTTTCAAAAAAATTTAATATAGTACAATACTTAACAGATTTACCTATTTTTTAGTAAAATTACATACATATATCTATTTTATGGACTATTATTTTTCAATTTATAAAATGCAATGAGGTGTTTTTATATGAGAATCGGCATAATCGGTTTAGGTGATATCGCTAAAAAAGCTTATTTACCTGTTCTTTCAGAGAAAGAAAATATAGAATTAGTGCTTTGTACGAGAAATCAAGAAACATTAGACAGTCTATCCAAAAAATATCGAATTGCAGAAACCGCTAATTCAGTTGAAGAACTACTAAAGAAGAATATTGATGCGGCATTCGTAAGTACGGCCACTGATGCCCATTTCGAAGTAACTAAAAAATTATTATTAAATGGCATTAATGTCTATATTGATAAACCTATATCGGTAAATTTTCATGAAACAAAAGAAATTGTAAGGTTAGCTGAAGAAAGTGGAAAAATAGCTATGGTTGGATTTAATAGACGTTTTATCCCTAGAGTAAAAGAGCTCACTTTACATGGAAAAGCCAACTTAATTATCATGCAAAAAAATAGATTTAACTTTCCTGGCTATTCTAGGAGGTTTGTTGTAGAAGATTTTATTCATGTGATAGATACGCTAAGGTTCTTAATGTCGACTAAAGTGGTTGATTTAAACATAAACTTCTTAAAAAAAGATGGCTTACTTGAACATCTAGTCATCCAGCTAATTGGTGATGGTTGCACAGCTATTGGAATAATGAACAGGAACAATGGTGTCACGGAAGAAATTATTGAATATATGACACCTGAAAGTAAATTTGTTGTAAGTGGTTTAGTCGAAACTACTCATTATCATAATGGAGAAATTAGTTTTACTAAATTTGGTGATTGGGAACCAACTCTATTTAAGCGCGGTTTTTATCAAATCGTAGATCACTTTCTTGACTGTATAGTACAGAATAAAACACCAGATCCTTCAATAGACGATTCCTTAATCACTCATGAAATTTGCGAAAAAATCGTTCAGTATATCGATTCCAATATAAACTAAATAAAAAACCCGAATAATAGACTTTATGTCTAGTTATTCGGGTTATATTTATGTTATTTATTCTTGTTCAGCCATTGCGTCTTTTGGAGTTCCAAATAAATACGTAAGGACGAATCCACCTGCGTAACCTGCAAGTAATCCAATTAAATATTTAAGCCACATTCCGTGTGCAATTAGTGGAACTAATGCCACACCTGAAGGACCAATTGCAATTGCTCCAACGTTACCAAACATTCCAATTACAGCTCCGCCAATACCACCACCGATACAAGCAGTAATAAAAGGTCGACCAAGAGGTAGAGTAACACCGTAAATTAATGGTTCACCAATACCTAAAATACCTACCGGAAGAGCACCTTTAATCATATTTGATAAAGATTTATTCTTTTTACAACGTAACCATAGTGCTAAAGCTGCTCCAACTTGACCAGCACCTGCCATTGCAAGTATTGGTAATAATTCTGTAGCACCAGTTGTATTGATTAACTCGATATGAATTGGTGTTAAAACTTGATGTAAGCCTAACATTACTAATGGTAAGAATCCCATACCTAGTATAAATCCTGCAAAAATACCGCCTTTTGCAATAATCCAGTTAATTGCGCCAATTAAGTTGTCAGAAATAAATCCTGCAAATGGCATGATGAAGAAAATTGTAAGCAAACCTACTACTAGTAAAGCAATCATAGGTGTAATGATAATATCTAAAGAGTCTGGAACAATTTTGCGTAATTGTTTTTCTAAAACTGATAATAAATACACTGCTAGTAAAACACCAATAATACCACCTTGACCTGGAGCCAATGGATCACCATTAAAGATGTTTTTAATTGGTTGTTCAGGAACCATACCCGTTAAAAGTGTTACACCACCAATTACTCCCCCAAGGGATGGTGTAGCTCCAAATTCCTTCGCAGCATTAATACCTACGTAAATTACTAAATATGAAAAAATTGCATTTTTAATTACATTTAATACTGTTACATATTGTGACCAAGTTCCTGCATCCAAATTATGTGCAGTTATATTGTTTGATAAAATCGATGCAATACCTGCAATTAAACCTGCCCCAACGAATGCTGGGATTAGTGGAATAAAGATATTACCGACTTTACGTAAGAAATTTTTAAATGGAGTGTTATTTTTCTTTTTTATATCGGCTTTCATATCTGAGCCCTTATCTTTTAAGGCTTCTGATGAAGTAGCTTTAGTCTTTCCTGTTGAATTGTTGTCTAAAAGACCAAACTGTTCAGCTACTTTTGTTACCGTACCAGGTCCTAAAATGATTTGATAAGTCTCATCATCAACAGTTCCTAGAACTCCGTTAATCTTTTTAACTTGTTCTTCATTGATCAAACTACGATCTGCAACATTGACACGAAGTCTTGTCATACAGTTCGTATACGAAACTACATTATCAGTACCACCAATAGCGTCTGCTATTTCAGAAGCCATTCTTTGATATTTATCCATCTTTTTATCCCCCAAAAGATTTATTTTTGTATCGCTTTTCGGACAAATCCTTCTGACTTTTTCAATTGTTCAATTGCTTGTTCATAAGTGAATCCAGTAAGAATCATTACAATTGCTACTTTAGGACTTTGATTTGAGTTCGTTAAAAATTCTTCGGCAATTTCATACGTACAAGATGTTGCTTCCATTACAATTCGTTTTGAACGCTCAACCAGCTTCTCATTTGTAGATTGAACATCTACCATTAAATTACCGTATACTTTTCCAATACCAACCATTGATGCTGTCGATAACATGTTGCAAATTAACTTTTGAGAAGTACCTGCTTTTAATCTTGTTGAACCAGTTAATACTTCAGGTCCATTCACTACTTCAATTGCAGTTTCTGCTTCTTGACCAATCTTTGAATCTTTATTACAGCTAACTGCCACAGTAGCTGCACCAATTTCTTTAGCGTATTTTAAACCTCCGATCACGTAAGGTGTACGACCACTTGCTGCAATTCCTACGACTATGTCATTTTTACTTAGCTTAATATCCTTTAAATCTTGGATGGCAAGTTCTTCGCTATCCTCAGCACCTTCAACGGCTTTTATAAAAGCTTTTTCTCCACCTGCAATCAATCCAACTACCTCTTCTGGACTTGTTCCAAATGTAGGAGGGCACTCTACCGCGTCTAATAATCCGATACGGCCACTTGTACCTGCACCAATATAAATTAAACGACCACCACTCTTGAAAGCCGTTACAATTTTTTCAACAGCTTTTGAGATATTAGGAATTTCATTTCGAACAGCAGCGGCAACTTTTGCATCTTCTTCGTTCATTACTGTTAAAAATTCTTCTATAGACATTTCATCTAAATTCATTGTTTTTTCATTTCTTGATTCAGTTGTTAAATTCTCAAGCATGTGTATTTCACCTCAAGTAATTATTTGAAAGTAAATTTAATTTCATACTTATTATAACTATCTTTGAAATAAAATTTCAACATTAAATATTTATAAGGGAAAATTTTCTTATTTTATGTTCACGTTTTGTTAACATAAAATACACATTTACCAAAATTTATTCTGTTAATTTTTATTAAAAAGATGCATAAATTTAATCGTTTTACATTTATTAGGCTGAACATAAAAGTTTAAATTCAATTTACATTTTCAAAACATAATTAATAAACTAATGTGGTATTTTAAACCTAAGTATTTTAAATATGATTGTAATTTTAATCACATCCAATTTATAAATACATTCACTCCACAAATAAAAACAAGCCGCTAAAAAACATCATCCTCCCAATGATTAAGGATATTTATGTCACTTAACAAAAGAGGTACACAATGAAAAAGTTTATACATGTTTACAAAAGTTTGTCTATATTAGAGAAAAGCATACTTTTTTGTTTTCTCTTACCTCCATTAGGTATGTTGTTACTACTGGTGATTGGGCTACAAACACTTTATACTCATTGGTTTATTAATAAGCGTTTCATTTATTCAATTAGTTCGTATTTTTTCTTATGCCTTCTTATTTCTACACTTGGTGCTGCTCTTTTAGGTAGAAATGGTTTATATTTACTAGTCAGTATCCTAATTCTTGGCTACTGGGGCTTATATTGTAGGATTTTAGGGTCGGAAAGAAGTCAATTATTTCAAAGGTTTCGTTTAATCATAATCTTCGGGGGCGTTTATAGTTGTGTAATAGGATGGATATCCAAATGGTTAGTATTTCCTAAGGCCATTGACTATTTATTAGGTACTGTATTATTTTGGGATGCTAGACCAATACATTTTAACCGTCTGATTGGTTGTGCTTACAATCCAAATTTTAATGTGTATATTTTATTAATTGCTATTTCTTTTCTATTCGGTAGCTTACTCGCTAGCATTCGAAAGAAACATTACAATTGTTTAGCTTGGCAACTTCCAATTCAGCTCTTACTTAGTTACGGAGTTTTTCTAACTGGCTCTAGAGCCGGATTTGCAACGATGATTTCAATTTACTTGCTATTTATCTTCAGACTAAATCGAGTACTTTTCTTTACTTGCTCTTTCATTGGCCTTATCTTTTATAAATTTTTGATTTATATAATGCCAAGAGCAGATTCTGTTATTCAGGCGAGCCAAAAAAGAGTAGATATTTGGAAAAACTCATATAGTATTTGGGAAAACCACCCATTCTTTGGTGTGACGCCAATCGGCTTTGGTCAAGAATATTTCATGCAATATAATCAATACACACCACATGCCCATAATATATTACTTGGTATGTTTGCAGAATATGGAACATTAGGTGGGCTAGCTTTCCTAATACTTGCTAGTGTAAATATTGCAAAATGCATTCATTTATTCTTTTTTAAACTTAATAAGAAGAGTTTAGTGAACAGCTTTATACTTGGATTGCCCATTATTTTGTTTACGGGGATTTTTGATGAGCCAATATTCTCTCCACAAATTGGCTTTTTAACGGTCGTCTTCCTCGGATGCTGGGATCATTATTCAAAACGGATTCAATATAATATAGAAATTTCGTCACTCCATAGAAGTATTTACGGTAGCACAGCTAGGATCGTCGTCAGTTCTTACACGATATTTCATTATTTAAAATCAAAAATTATTAGCAATAAATATAATAATTTATAAGAAATAATGATGATTTAATTGAAATGAAAGTTCAAAAGACCCCAAACTTGTTTCGTTTGGGGTCTTAGTAGTATAGACATCGTCCACAAAATTTGATTTTCAGACTGACCCAAAACTGTTTAGTTTAGGGGTCTTTTTAGATGAATTATGATATTTTTTTCGTAGCTTGCACTTCTACTACTATATCTCGTTTTGTTAAGAATAGATTTAAAATAATTGCCGTTAATGAACCGGTTACGATGCCGTTTTGCATTAACATTTTTAAGAAGTCCGGTAGTTGATCAAACATTTGAGGTAGCGTTGCCGAACCTAATCCAACTGCTATGCTACAAGCTGCGATTAGTAAGTTATCGCCTTTTCCTAGATCAACTTCTGAAAGAATTGATATTCCAGCAGCTGCTACAGAACCAAACATAACAATCATTGCTCCACCAAGAACGGCATTTGGAATAACTGTCGTTAATGCTGCTAGTTTAGGTAATAATCCTAAAATTACCATGATACTTCCCGCGGCGTAGATCACTTCGCGAGACTTAACTTTTGTAAGTGAGATTAGGCCAACGTTTTGAGAAAAAGCCGTGTATGGAAATGCATTAAAAATTCCACCGAGCATAATCGCAAGTCCTTCTGAGCGTAAGCCATTTACGATCTGATCCTGTTTTACTTTTTGGTTAGTCGCTTTCCCAACTGCAAGATATACTCCAGTCGATTCCACCATACTAACAATGCACACAATAATCATTGTAATAACGGCTGTAAAACTGATTTTTGGAGCTCCAAAGTAAAATGGCTGAGCAATACTAAACCATGATGCCTCCGATACGCTCGAAAAATGAACAATCCCCATTGCGTATCCTGCGATTGTTCCAACTACTAAACCAACAAGTACTGAAATTGTGCGTAAAAATCCTTTAGCCCATCGATTAATGACTAAAATGACTACAAGTGTAAGAAGTGCTAATAATAAATTGTGTTTTTGACCAAAGTCTGCACTTCCTTGACCGCCCGCTGCATTATTCATAGCTACTGGTATAAGAGAAAGTCCAATAATCGTTACAACTGATCCTGTTACAATTGTAGGGAAAAACTTTAAAAGCTTTCCGTAAAAGGGCGCAGCTACTATAACAAATATCCCAGAAATAATAATTGCCCCATAAGCTGTTGGTAAGTTTGAAGTAGATGCAATAGCTATAATTGGTCCTACTGCAGTAAAGGTACAACCTAAAACAACTGGTAATTTGCTACCAAAGTATTTTGTCCCCATACTTTGTAGGATTGTTGCGATTCCGCAAGTAAATAAATCGGCTGCAATCAGATAAGCAATCTGAGCAGGGCTCAGTTTAAGTGCTCCACCAATAATAAGCGGTACAACGACTGCACCTGCGTACATGGCCATTACGTGCTGAAAACCTAATGTAAATGCTTTTTGTTTACTTAACAATCTGATTCTCTCCCTTTTCCTTGCTAAACCTATTTATATTTATTGGCGTACAACTCTTACTCTTTTATAAAACAAAAAAAGACAGGCTCCACTTGAGTCTGTTTCTCTCAAGTGAAACCTGTCCTTCTGGGTTTTTATCCCTAATGGTGTAGCACTAATGTGCCCACATCGCTCGGACCAGCCATATGTCATAGACAAGTATGCGGAACCCTAGATGTGCTTTCACTCATAGTCGGTCGATTATAGTGGTCGTCCGGTAGAAACTTATGGGCCATATCCCCATGATTATATGAGTTATTTATCTATTTGTACCTAAATTATGTTACACAAGCTTTTCAATATTTTCAAGTAGAAATGATAAAGAAAACTCGATGTTTAACAAACCTTAGTCAGATAAGCAATTACACTTATACCTAAATTTGGAATCTAAGTCGATTTTTCTTCACTGCTACCAATTTTTACTTTCTTACTATACAAAAAGAGGTGTTCCATTTGGAAACACCTAATCGGAACACCTTCTCTTATGTTCTACGCATATATGCTTTTACAGTTAACGGTGCAAATATTGCTACGATTACAGCAGCACCAATCAGAGAAATCACTAAATCTGATCCAGCAGTTCCTGCGTTCGTAAGATTTCTTACTGAAGTTATTAGATGAGAAACTGGGTTTATTTTTACAAACCACTGAAGCCAATTTGGCATTGTATCTACTGGTACAAAAGCATTTGAAAGGAAAGTTAATGGGAATAGTGCAAGCATTGATATCCCTTGTACACTTGAAGCCGTACGTGCAATTACTCCAAAAAAGGCAAAAATCCAGCTAATTGCCCAAGAGCATACAATGACAAGAAGTCCGGCTAATGCTACGTAACCTAATCCGCCTTCTGGACGATAGCCCATAATATATCCCATACTAAAAGTAAGTACAGTTGCAATCGTATAACGAATAGTATCTGCTAATAGTGCTCCTGCTAGTGGGGCAATACGTGCTATTGGAAGTGACTTAAATCGGTCGAATACGCCTTTGTCCATATCTTCCCGCAATTGTACACCCGTAACGATTGATGTAGTAATTACAGTCTGCACTAAAATCCCTGGTATGATTACTGGCAAGTAGCTCTTAACATCTCCTGAGATTGCTCCGCCAAATATATAAGTAAACATCAGTGTGAAAATAATTGGTTGTAGTGTAACATCAAACAGTTGTTCAGGTGTACGCTTTATCTTTAGAACTCCACGATAGGCCATTGTAAACGAATTTTTTACAGTTTGCTTGAAACTCGTTCTATTTTTTAGCTCACGATACGCAGTTGAAGTACTCATGCTCTAACTCCCTCCATTTCCTTTGATTTATCAAACTCCTTTGAACCATCATTTTCTAATCCATTTCCAGTAATAGTAAGGAATACTTCATCAAGCGTAGGCTTTTGTACGCTCATTTCTACTAATTGGATACCGGCATCACGTAAAGCAATTAGTAGATCAGTTACTAGGTCAGCGTCCGCCATAGGAGCCGTAAGCTTTCCTTCTTCTGGTTTTACATTCGACTTTACTTTTAGTACCCGCTCTACAGTTTGACGTGCTTCTTGAATATCCCTAACATCTTGGATTTTTAATTGCAATGAAGAAGTTCCAACTGAAGCTTTCAATTCATCCACGGTACCTTCTGCTACTACATGACCACGGTCAATAACAGCAACTCGATCTGCTAGTTCATCCGCCTCTTGAAGGTACTGTGTAGTAAGTAACACCGTTGAACCGCTTTTCACTAAACGACGAATTGTGTCCCACATTTGATTACGTGTACGAGGATCCAATCCAGTTGTTGGTTCATCTAAGAAGATAAGTGGTGGCTGAGCAATTAAACTTGCCGCCAAGTCTAGTCTACGGCGCATCCCGCCTGAGAAATTTTTCAGTGGACGTTTTGCAGCTTCCGTTAAATCAAACTCCTCTAATAAATCAGCTGCTTTCTTACGTGCCTCCGCTCTTCCTAAGCCTAATAATCTTGAGAAAATAATAAGATTCTCCGTTGCACTTAAAGACTCATCAACTGATGCATACTGACCAGTGACTCCAATTAATTGACGTACAATTTGAGCCTCTTTTAATACATCATATCCAAATATTTGTGCAGTACCTGCGTCCTGTCGAAGTAACGTAGCTAGCATTCTAATAGTTGTTGTTTTCCCTGCTCCATTTGGTCCTAATACACCATAAATACTACCTGCACGAACATTTAAATCTACTCCGTCGACTGCACGATTTTCACCAAATGTTTTAACTAATCCGCGTGCTTCTACTGCCAAATCTCCATTATTTGGGGTAATTATTTTTTTGTTTATAAATTCCAATGTAGTTCCTCCTTTTCAAATTCTTACTTTACGATTTTTTGATTGTTTTTGACTGATTACACAATGAATATATCCATAAATTGTGAATTAAGTATGAACTATAATGTAAAAGTTTCTTTAAGAGTGTTTTTGAATTTTAATAAAGAAGTCCTAAAAATAGAGTCGATTTAAAATCGATTCAATTAAAAGTAAAAAATTTTAGTGGTGGGTCTTTAGCTGGGCTGCCGAGTATGTGTAGGACAATTGAAAATAAGGATGAGATTTAGGGGTATAACTGTTCAATTAAAAAAGGAGCGCCCATCTGTCAAATAGCCTGACTGATGGGGTAGCCCTATTTTAGTTAATCATGCACAATCGTTTGATTTAGTAGTAAATCAGAAGAAACCCCACTTAAAAAAGTGGTCGCTTCACCTAAGCTATATAAATGTAATTGATGCATTGCTCTTGTACATGCAGTGTAGAATAATCTTCTCAGACTCTCATCTCCATAAACTTGAGCCGATGCATCATATATTATAACGGCATCGAATTCAATTCCTTTTGCCAAATATGCAGGAATAATGACTACACCTTGTTCATATTCAACTGAGTTTCTCTTCACAAGCTTAATTCCTTCTATTTCTTTTAACGCTTCATATGCATCTATGCTTTCTTCAGTCGATTTACAAATAACTGCGATTGTATTAAAGTCACTGTTATTTAATTCCTCAATTTTAGAAGCAATTTGACTGTGCAGATCCTCTCGATTTGATAGCTGTGTTAATACTGGCTTTTCACCAGAACGTTCAAATGCATTAATTAGATTTCCTGCTGGTATGAGTTTTCGAGTAAACTCTACAATCGGTTCGGTTGATCTATAACTACGAGTCAGATTTATGACATTCGTTTCATCCGGCCCGTATAAATCTTTCAGCACATTGAAATCTCCCATTTCGCTGGCATGTGCAAAAATAGCTTGATTGAAGTCACCAAGTACTGTCATTTTTGCTGCTGGGAACAAGCGCTTCAAAAACTCGAATTGAAACGGAGAATAATCTTGCGCTTCATCTACAAGCACAAATTTAATTGAAACATTCGATTGAAAACCTTGAATCAATTCTTTCAAAAGTAAATACGGTGTAGCATCTTCATAAAGCAATTTACCTTCATCTAACATCTTTAATGTTAACTGACAAATATCTTCCCACTCTTTTGGCGTATCCCCTTTAATCCATTGCTCAATTTGAGCTGGTTCAGAAAATAACTGTTTATAAACTCCCTTTATGTCAATGAAACGTAATGCTTTAACCCACTCACGAAGTGGCTTTAGCTTTTTACGTACAATCATTTTACTTAAGATCCTAGTTTCTTGTTCATAATCATCAAATGAGTCCTCTGTGGAGCCACGCTTTTTCTGTAAAAATTTATATGCTTTTTGATAATCATCTTTACTAAGCAATTCAATTTCATCTTGTACCCATGTTTTTTTCAATTCAGCTTTTTCTGTATCATTTATTATTTTGTTCAACCATTCAGTTAATTTCTCAAGTCTGTTGTTAAATTTAAAAGTCGTATCGGTGCTATAAAATCTTTCAGAAATTTGCTTAGCTGTAACGATTGATTTTCCTCTGAATTTAAACCCTCGAAAAACCATTCCAGACGATTCTAAAGATTGCCTATATGCTTTAATAGTCTCGAAAAAATGAGTTGAAGCTTTAAATCGGATACTCGCAGTTCTTGTCTTATAAGAAGGATCATCCATAGCTGTTAAAACGTATTCTAATTGTTCATAATTATCCTCAACTTGGAAAGCATCGCTAAGCCTATGCACTAAGTATTCTTGGAATGTGACTTGTTGCATATTTTCTTCGCCTAGTTCTGGCAAAACTCTTGATACATAATTATTAAACATTGCATTAGGTGAAAATAAAATTATTTGATCGGCCTTTATCCAATTTCTATATTTATAAAGTAAATAAGCAATCCTCTGTAAAGCTGCAGATGTCTTTCCACTGCCCGCTGCACCTTGAACAATTAGCAATCGACCTTTGTCATAACGTATAATCTGATTTTGCTCTTTTTGAATACTGGCTACTATACTTCTCATATGCTTGTTTGTTCCTTTGCCAAGCACATGCTGCAAAATTTCGTCCCCTATTGTAAGGCTAGTATCAAACATTGATTCAATGACACCATTACGAATAATGTACTGCCATTTTTGGTCTAATACGCCACTTATTTTACCACCCGGTGTATCATATTCAGCCGGACCTGGTGGATAATCATAATAAACACTCGAAACTGGTGCTCTCCAATCATAAATTAAAATATTTTCTCCAGTATCATCCATTAAGGTTGAAACGCCGACATAAACTTTTTCCGTTTCAGGAACACCATCTTCTTTGAAATCAATTCGACCGAAGTACGGTACGTCTTTCATTCGGCGTAGAGCAGATAAGCGATTGGAAGCTTGCTTATGGTTTATTTGACCTATTGCTAAGTATTGCGCCTGTTGTCTTAAACTAATAATTGTTTCTAGATAGTCATCAAAACTATCTGTATTAATTTTAACTTCATCCCAAAAGTTTTTACGAACGTTAATTACTTCGTTTTTACGTTGAGTTGTTTCGTCTGTTACACTGCTGATTCGATCAGTAATAACTTCTAATACATCATTTACTCTTTCTTGTTCTTTTTGAAGTTCGGTATTCATATCATACACTCCTTTTAAAAGATAAAAATGGGGGTTGACTTAAGAGGATTTGTATAGTAAAATTAAGATAGGGAAAATATGACCTACACCTTAAATTTAATTATATATACTGTATTAATCTACCACGTTTTTTTACTTTAAGCAATACTCCTCATTTAAAATCATCATTATTTCGTCTCAACTAATCAGTTACATTGCCCATATTCACTAAAAAGACCCTCTAAAAATGACGTTATGTCCACTTATAGTAAGGTCAATTAATTTTTATATTAACTTCTTCAATACATCCTTTAATTTGCTACTTCTGCAAAACTTTATTCAAATCCACTTTTTCTTTTCATTCTTGTTCATCATTTTCATAGACAAAATTTCCGTTTACGATCGTCGCTTTAACGTTGAATTTGTGATCAATTAAAACAATATTTGCTTTTTTTCCTGGCTCTATGCTTCCGACCTCAGTGTCAATTTTAAGTAGTTTTGCTTGGTTTAGACTTACCATTGGCAAAAGATCTTCTAAAGGTAACTCTAGTACCTTTTTAATATTTCTTAAACATTCCATTAAATTAGTTGTACTACCTGCTAATGAACCGGTTTCTACCGTTCTGGCAATTTTATTTTCCACTATAACTTCTAATGAGCCCAGCGTATAATCTCCATCTGGTAAATCTGCAGCTGCCATTGAATCACTTATTAAAATGATTCGATCTTTCCCTTTTGTTTTGTATAGAAGTTTAATTGCTCCAGGATGGACATGCTGTAAATCAGTTATACATTCACAATAGCAATCATCATTTGTTAAAACGGCACCTAGACATCCCGGATCACGGTGATTAAATCCCCTCATACCATTAAACGTATGAACTGAGATCATTGCTCCATTTTCGATAGCGTTATTTGTTGTATCGTAATCGGCATTTGTATGCCCCATCGATACATGAATACCATTTTCCGTTAAATATTTAATAGCTTCCTGGGCATATTCCTTTTCTGGAGCAATTGTAATGACTTTTATTGTACGTTTTGAAATTTTAATTAGTTCAGTTAACTCATCCACATTTAGCTCACGCATATACTTTACAGGATGCGCACCGCGGTGCTCGCTCGTAATATACGGTCCCTCAACATAAGAGCCAATTATTTCTGCACCGTCTGTATGACCTATTACTTCACTTACATTCACGACTGCTTTTTTAACTTTTTCAAAATCATCTGTCAGTGTAGTCGGTAAAAAGCCTGTAACGCCATGGCGTGCAAGTGACAAAGACATTTCTTGCAAAGCATGGACACTACAATCCATCGTGTCATTTCCTGCAAGTCCGTGAATATGTAGATCAATCATGCCAGGAATAGCCTCGAAGCTTGAAAAATCTAAAATCTCACAAGAAGGTCTGTTCTCGGTAACTTTACTAATCTTTCCATTTTCAATTACTATATATCCGTTATCAAATACTTTCTCAGGTGTATAAATTTTTCCAACCTTGATTGCCTTCACTTAGCTCCCCCCATGTCATTACGTTAAGTAAGAACAAAAGGCAACACTATGTGGAATGTTGCCTGTCAACTCGATCTATTATACCTTTAAGTAGTTTAATTTTTTTAAAGTTGTATAACACGCTCCATACAACCCAGCATCGTTTCCAAGAATTGAAGCATATACGATGGTATCTTGATTATAAATCGGCATGATTTCTTTTTTTATCTCAGAGTTAATGTCTTGTATAAACTTGTCACCTTGCTCAACAATTCCTCCACCGATTATAATGGCTTCCGGGTTTAGAAGGTGGACAATATTTGATAAACCCACACTAATGTGGCATATAAATTTTTGATAAACGGTTGATGCAACCGAGTCCCCTTCCTCAACTAAAGCTAGTACTTCTTCTCCTGAGATATTCTCTACAGTTATGCCTTCTTTCTTTTTTTCCTCAATAAAGTCATTTACGAAGGCTGATGTAGCGGCGTATCGTTCAAAACAGCCTCTACGACCACACCCGCAAGAACGGCCACCGCTAACGATTACAGTATGACCTAATTCTCCAGCTAAATGACGTGTACCACTCACGATCTTCCCATCTACAATAATCGTACTTCCAATTCCGGTTCCTAATGTTAAAAACACTACATTCTGTTTCCCTTGAATGGCACCCTTCCACATTTCTCCTAAGCAAGCACTCTTTACATCGTTCTCGACACTAACTGGTAAATTAAATAAATCGGAAAGTATTTCAGCTAGCTTCATTCCTGTGTAGCCAGGTATATTATTAGAGAATAAAATTTCACCAGTTTCATGATTAACGAGTCCGCATGATGAGATTCCAATCCCTACAATTGAAAAGTCATTTTGGAGACTTTTTATTTTCTCGGCTAAAAGATCAGGAAGCAGCCTTTTTATATTACTTATAGGAGTCGGTACTTTATCTTTGAAAGCTAATTGACCATTACGATTTATTAATCCATATTTGATGAATGTACCCCCAATATCAAAGCAAACTACATATTCCATTCCTTCCCCCCTACTAATTCCTCCACCTTTATTTGATTAAAGAAATCCTGAACTTGTGATAATTCAATCGAACCGGTCTGCTCTGATGCAGCATTTGACATCCCGCAGGCACATGACCACTTGAAAACATCTTCAATTAGATAACCTTTAGAATGTGCAAATGTAAAACCAGCAAGCATGCTATCACCCGAACCAACTTGATGAACATTTGTCAAAGTGGGAATAATAGCTTTTAGTATTTTGTTTTCGCTTATTAAAAGGGCACCTTCTTTTCCTAGAGAAAGTAAAACGTAATTAGTACCCTTTCGGCAAATGTCTAAACTGTAATTAATCATATCCTCTAGCGAAACGTCATTTAACCCTATTAACTTGCATAACTCTTCTTTATTTGGCTTTATTAAAAATGGTTTCCCTTTAATGCCGTTTGCTAATGACTCTCCACTTGAATCTAATAGAAAGTATTTGCCTTTTTGATTTGTTTTTTCTATTAGTTGCCTATAAAAGTTAGATTCAATTCCAGTTGGTAAACTACCAGAAGCTACTATATATTGATTCGAATCCAAAATAATATCGAAATTTTTCAAAAATTCTTCTCTTTCATTCTCCAATATTTCAGGACCTTGTTCAAGAATTTCTGTATGCCCTTCTTTTGATTCAATTGCTAGACAAAATCTTGTCTCACCTTTTATATTTACAAATTGATTTTCTAAACTCCAAATTGAAAGTTGTTCAGCGATCCACTCGCCACTTTTCCCACCCAAAAATCCGGTACAAGTAACTGTAGCCTCTAGCTGACACAAGACGCGTGAAACATTTAGTCCTTTTCCGCCAGCAGTTTTATCTACAGATTGAACACGGTTTACTTCATCCAACTGAAAGGCAGGAAGATTATAACGAATATCAATTGCTGGATTTATTGTTATCGTAGCAATCATTTTCCTATCCTCGACTCATGCTACCGCACATTTTAATCTTATCAGCTACTACCATTTTCATTTCTTGCACAGCATATTTAAAATAATATCTAGGATCATTGGCATCTGGTTGTTCATTTAAATATTGACGCAATCCTTTCACAAAAGCCATCTTTAATTCAGTAGCAATATTAACTTTGCAAATTCCATTTTTTATCGTTGTTTGTACTAATTCATCAGATAAGCCTGATGCTCCGTGAAGAACTAAAGGGATATCGACTTCTCTTTGTATTGCACCTAGACGTTCAATATCTAATTTAGGCTCACCTTTATATAGACCATGTGCAGTACCAATAGCAACGGCTAATGAATCAATGCCTGTTCTAAAAACAAACTCCTTAGCCTGTGCTGGATTCGTATAAATTTGGTCCTTTTCATCTATTTCTAAGTCATCTTCTATCCCGCTAAGACGCCCAAGCTCTGCTTCCACTGCGACTCCAAATGATGAAGCATAATCTACTACCTCACGTACGATTCGAATATTTTCCTCAAAATTATGATGCGATGCATCAATCATAACTGAAGGAACTCCACTTTCTATTAAAACTTTAATATCTTCCACTTTTTCATGATGGTCTAAATGAAAGCAAATTGGAATATCATAGCTTTTTTTTGCAGCCTCCATCATATTAATAAAAAATTCCTGTCCCATATAACTAACCGTACTAGGAGTCGCTGCAATCATAACCGGTGACCTTAGCTCTTGTGCTGTTTCTAAAACGGTTTTCATCGTTTCCATGTTATGAATATTGAATGCCGGTACAGCATAACCTTTAGACTGGGCATCTGAGAGAATCGTACTTCTTGAAGTTATCATGAAAAATCTCCTCCATTTTTTAGTTCATTAGCATAGGCATGAATTTTTACACCTTTAACAACTCTGTTTACTACTCCTAATGGAGATGGATTATCTGGTGAAAAACCGAGATTAATAGATTTGTACATAGCAAAAGTTTGCGCATATAAAATAAATGGGAAGGTAAGAAGAATATCTTCATTAATTTTTGGGAGTCCTACATTATAGAAAATGTCACTATAGGATTCGGCTACATGATCCGATGACGATGAAATTGCTATGACTTTTCCACGATTTGTTTCCTTATAGATTTCTTCTAAAATGTCTACATCATATTGCCTTGTATATGGGTTGCTAGATAGAAAGATAATGACGACTGTATCCTTATCCAAAATTGACTTAGGTCCATGTCTAAAACCTAATGAAGTATCAAAGGTAATCGGGATTGACCCTCCAGTTAACTCTAATAACTTTAAAGATGCTTCTCTCGCTAATCCTTCAAATACTCCCGATCCTAAATAGACAACTTTTTGAAAGGATGAATTAGCTAGTTGTTTAATACTTTCTTCACTATCGCTAATAATTGAATGACCTGTGCGAATCATTTCATCAAGCGTATTCTCCCATGTATGAATCTGATCGAGATTGAAAAGAAGAATCGATGAAAGGAGCATAGTCGTAAAGCTGCTCGTCATCGCGAAAGCTTGATCATTCGCTTCCTCCGGCATATAAATAACTAAGTGATTTTTATCATTTTTCTTCTTTTGGGCTAACAGTCCATCTTGATTACAAGTAAAAATAATGCCATAAAAATCGTCAATAACTTGTTCACCTAAGTTAATAGCCGCTAAACTTTCTGGGCTATTTCCCGAACGTGCAAAGGAAATCATAATTGTTGGAAGGCTCTTATCTAAATAAGAATAGGGATTGGAAACAATATTTGTTGTAGCAATACTTTCAACTATTGTTTTTTTGCTGTTAACAATTTGTTTTAAATAAGGAAGAACGGTGTCACCGACAAATGCAGATGTTCCGGCACCGGTTAAAATAATGCGTAATTGATCGTGTTTATTTTCAATGCTCTTTAAAAATGAAAAAATTTTATCTCTATTAAATAAAATGAGTTCTTTTGTTTCATTCCACAATCTAGGTTGCTGGGCAATTTCTTTTGCTGTGTTACTTGCACCAACATTCATTCTTTCATATTCACTTGCTTTTAAAAGCTTCATCCTTTTTCCTCCTACCATACTGTTAATGTCATCATTACCAGTAGAGTTAAAAATAGATACTCAAGTATCTATTTTAGCTCTACCGTGTAAGTGAATTTATCTCCTCTAGCAATCGAAATCGTATACTCAATTACTTTGTTTTGATCATAAGTAATTCGCTTTAGCTTTAGGCATGGTGCACCCTCACTCATCTTCAACATATCGGATTCGACTTTATTTGCACTTACTGCCATAAAGCTTTCTAAAGCACTAGAAATGTTCACATTGTACTGAGTTCGAAAGATTTCATACATTGGCGTATGTTGCAATTCTTCACTTGAAAGATTTTTAAAATCCTGTACTGGTACATAAGAGGTTTCATATAACATTGGTTCCTCGTCTGCAAGCCTTAGCCGAACAATCTTAAATACTTCTTCTTCGACCGGTATATTCATGACCTTTGCAACTTTACTACTACAGTTGACTTTTTCAAAAGAAACGACAGTTGTAGTAGGGGTCTTCCCTGCTTTTTTCATTTCCTCTGTAAAACTATAAAATTTTACAAGACTTTGGTTATACGTCCTTTGCGAAACAAATGTCCCCTTGCCATGAAGTTTATAAATATAACCTTGTTTTTCAAGCTCCTGCATTGTCTGTCTTACAGTTGTGCGGCTAACTTGATACGTATCACATAATTCTCGTTCAGATGGTAGCTGGTCATTTTCTGCCAACTCACCTGATTCGATTTTTTCTAATAAAATATCCATTAATTGATAATAAAGAGGAAGTCGTGAATCTTTTTCAACCATGATTAGCTCCTTTAGGTGGTATCTTTGTCATAACCAGTTAAATATACATATATTATACATAATATTGAAAAAGTTACCACATATGTCGCAATAGATTTTTCTACAAAACTTCCTCTTTTGTCATTTTTATATTTTGCATATATTCTTTTAAAGAAATCATTGTTCCAGAAACTCTTGACTCCTCTGCAGCATAAGCGATCATATGGCTTTTAGCTGATACGATGGCAGAAGTTAAGCTTCCATGATCTTTGTCCTTTACGCATTGTATGAAATCAGCCATGATACTTGTATCAGCCCCCATATGACCACCATCGACTGTCGAAGGTCTGATTAATTCTTTTTTACCTGAAAAATAGTTAATTTCGATTTCATTTTTAGTATCATTTCCAATAATTTCGCCTTTTGTTCCCATAATTTTAAAGTTACGGAAGGTTTCATTTGTAAAAGCAGTCATTGTGAATGCAACTGTTACATCATTTTCAAATAATAAATTAACTACTTGATGGTCTACAACATCATTATCACAATGATATACACAACGTCCGTATGGGCCGTCTTGGATGGCTTTTAATCTACTATCAAGACTAGAATTTGCCGAAATAACGTTTGCTGGCCAAACATCTCGATCATGTAAATACCATTTTGCCGCAGAGTACGCGCATTCTTTTTCAACCTTGCAACCATCCAAACAACGGTATGTTGAACCTTCTGGCGCATTTTCCTTTTTAAAGTAAGTTAAGCTTCCGTATGAAGAAACACTCTTACACTCTGTTCCAATTAACCATGCAAGCATATCCATATCATGACAGCTTTTTTGTAAAAGCATCGAGCTAGATTCAGCTGAATTTCTCCAATTACCACGTACAAAACTGTGGGCTTGGTGGAAGTATCCAACATTCTCATTCCATTGGATCGAAACGATGTCTCCAATCACATTTTGCTCAACTACTTCCTTTAATGCTTGATAAAATGGTGCATATCTCATAACATGGCAAACTGTTAATAATGTATTATGTTTTTTTGCTGCTTCAGCTATTTCCAATGTCTCAATTGGTTTTGGTGACATTGGTTTTTCTAACAAAATACTATAACCTTTTTCAATTGCTTTCATGACTGGCTTGTAATGGTCACGGTCTGGACTACAAATTAAAAGAGCTTCACATAATTGTTCTTTTTCTAATAGCTCAGTCCAATCCTCAAATCTCATGTTCTCAGGTATATTATGTGCCTCTGCAAATTTTTCTCTTTTTTCTTTATTAGGTTCAGCTACAGCAATAAATTGAACTTCATGTGGATACTGTAGGGCATATGACCCATATGCATAAAATCCTCTACTTCCTGCACCTATTAACGCTGCTTTCATAATTAGTTTCCTCCAACCCTCTTAAAGTTTTTATTTACTTCCTGTAACTGCAATTCCTTCAATAAACTGTTTTTGCAAAATCATAAATAAAATAAGCATTGGTAAAATTGCTAAAAATGATCCTGCCATTAAAACTGGATAATTCGTTAAGTATTGACCTTGTAAAGAAGATAAACCGACTGATAATGTCATTGTATCTGGAGAGCTATTAACAATCATAGGCCACATTAATTCATTCCAGCTCCATAATGTTGTAAAAATACCTAAAGCAACTAAACCTGGCTTAGCTAAGGGAAGCATAATTCTCCAATAAATTTGAAAATGATTACAACCGTCTAGTCTAGCTGCTTCTTCCAATTCCTTAGGTAAGCCCATAAAGAATTGACGTAGTAAAAATGTACCAAAAGCGCTAAATAACCCTGGAACTATTACTGCTTGTAATGTATTTAACCATCCTAATTTAACCATGATCATATATTGCGGTAATAAAAACACCTGTCCTGGTACCATTAAAACCGATAAAGCGATTAAGAAAAGAAAATTTCTCCCTGGAAATTCAATTCTTGCAAAAGCGTAAGCTGCTAAAGAACATAAAAGTAATTGCCCACCAGTACGAATGACAGTGATAATTAGTGTGTTAAACATGAATTTAAAAAATGGTAGTAAATCAAATACATCTTTATAATTCACCCATTGAAAATTCTTTGGAATGAAAACAGGTGGAACATGAATCGACTCAGCATAAGTTTTTAATGAAGTAAGGATCATCCATATGAAAGGGAAGACCATCGCCAATGAGCCGATAATTAGAATTAAATGGATTAGAATTGTTTTACTAGAAACAAGTTGTCTCGTTTTTTCCAATGGTTACTCCTCCTTCAATCATAATGAACCCATTTCTTTTGTAAAACCATTTGAATCGCTGTAATGATTAAAATAATAATTAATAATAAGACTGCGATTGCCGCCGCATAGCCTTTATCATTTAACACGAATGCATGCTGGTAAAATAAGTACACAATCGATTGAGTACTTTCCAAAGCTGTACTGCTTTTTCCAATCATCATAAAAATTAAATCAAACACTTGGAATGCCCCAATAAAGGACATGATTGTTACGAAGAATATAACTGGGGAAAGTAACGGTAGTGTTATTTTAAAGAAGACCCTGATTGGCCCAGCACCATCAATCTCCGCTGCTTCGTAATATGTTTTTGGAATTCCTTGGAGTCCAGAAAGAAAAATAACCATGTTATAGCCAAGTCCGCTCCAAATTGCTACAACAATTATAGAATATAATGCAATCTTTGGATCACTGACCCAGTGCGGACCTTTAATTCCAAAGATGGATAAGAGATAATTTAAAAGTCCATAGTCGGAATTATATAGCCATCTCCAAACCATAGCGATTGCTGCTGGCATCGTAATAACAGGTAAAAAATACAATGTGCGATAAACAGATTTTCCTTTAATTTTTTGGTTCAAGAGAACGGCTATTAGAATCGATAAGAAAATACCGATTGGTACTGTAAATAGAATATAGATTCCCGTATTCTTAAAGGACTGTAACAGGTTAGAATCATGTAGCATTTGTTTATAATTAGCTAATCCAGTCCACTCATATTGCCCAAATGCTCCCCACTCAGTAAAGCTAAAGTAAACCGTTTGAATGATTGGCCATAAGTAGAAAATTGCTAAACCAATCATCGTAGGAGCGATCATTAAATAAGCCCAAAAATAGTCTGAACGTTTCTTTGTCTTTGTTAAGTTAGGTGCCCTTAACTTACTTTTTGATTTCATTTCAACTTCAACTTGTAGAGGCATTTCCTTCACTGTATTCACTCCTTTTAAGGAAATAAAGAGAAGAAGTAAGTTTCGTATGACTAGAGCTTCTTCTCTTCATTTTTTCTAGTTCTTAGATAGAGCCTCGTCTGCTTTTTTTGTTAACTCTTTCGCAGCATCTTCAACACTCTCTTCATTACTCCAAGCCTTTTTCAAGATATCTGTTTCATACTGCCAGATTTCTCCTGTGTTTTTTACACTTGGTAATGGAACTGAATAGTTCACTCCATCAATAAACGCTTGAAGATTCATTGTCGGTACAGCCTTTAACCAAGCTTCTTGCGTACCATTATAAGCAGGAATTACTGTGCCTGTTTTTGCGTATACTTCTGCTGCTTCTTTAGAGCCTAAGAATTGAACAAATTTCCAAGCAGCATCTTTATGCTTCGTGTTTGCTGCAATCACGTTAGCTAAACCATGTATAGAAACTGCGCGCTGTTTTCCTTTAGGTACAACAGCTACATTTAGATCAGGGTTTTTCTTATATTCTGGTACCATCCATGGACCATCAAACATCATTGCAATCTTTCCAGAAGAGAATAACTCCGATGGTGCTGTTTCTGTCATTTGAGCTTGAGTTGGAGATAAACCATCTTTAATGAAACTAATATTATATTTAAGTGCTTCAATTGCCTCAGGTTGATTAAATCCGACAGACTTGCCGTCATCAGAAATAATATGTCCACCATTTTGCCAAATGAAATCATAGTATCCACCTTGGTTACCCATTAAGGCAGCAAATCCATAAATTCCTTTATCTTTATTCGTAAGCTTCTTGGCAACCTCTTTTAATTTATTCCAGTCCCAAGTATCGTCTGGATATGGAACGCCTGCTTCATCAAAAATCTTTTTGTTATACCATAATCCCGTTGTATCAAAATCTTTTGGGATCCCATATAGGCTACCATCAACAGTGTAAAGATTGATTAGTGACTTAGGATAATTATCCAAGCTGTAGTTATCTTTTGAAGCTAAGTCGCTAAGTGGAACAATTACTTTACCTTCCGCATATTGAACCACATGCGGCCCATTCATCCATAAAACATCAGGTAATGCTCCGCCAGTTGCTGCTGTTTCTAGCTTTTGAAAGTATTGTGCATATGGTGTAAGTTCAGTTTTTACTTTAATATCAGGATTTTTCTCTTGAAATAATTTTATAATTTCATTAATTGCAGGTACTTGTTTTTTATCCCAAAATCCATAAGTAATTTCAACTTTTCCATCCTTCGCATCTCCAGATGTACTATCACTGCCACATCCAGCTAAACCTAGTAGTCCTAAAGCTAAAGTTAAAAGCATAATAAGCCATTTTTTCATCCCGTTCCCCTTCTCTCTCTTAAAAATTTAGTAGCCTTTTAAACTAAAAATTTCTTTCAAAAGACGTCCCTTGGAATACAAACGTTGTCATGATGTTATTACCAGTTGTTATGTAAAGGCTTACAAATATTTTGTTTGCCCCTCACATAAAATTTCTAACACCCCCTGTTATCCTTCAAAACAACTTATTAGTAATGATGTCATTACCAGTTGTATGTAGTATATCACCTCTTTTTTAAATCCTGAACCCCTTTTTAGAAATTTTCCGAAAATTTAAATCGACATATTTCATCATTTTTCTACTAATAGGCTTCTGAAATAACCAAAAAAAGAACCTCTAATCAAAGTCGATCAGAGGTTCCTAGTTGTTTTAACAATTAGCTATAAACTAATTCTTTTTGGATTAGTCCAAGCGTTTTTGATGTTGAAGCCTGAATTTCTTCAAAAAGCTCTTGGTTGTCTGCTAGTGAAATACCGAATGAAGGAATCATTTCTTTAATTTTAGGTACCCACTCCATCATATGCTGCGGGAAGCATTTTTCTAATACTTCAAGCATTACATGAACAGCAGTTGAAGCACCAGGTGAAGCTCCAAGCAATGCAGCAATTGTTCCATCTTGTGCACTAACAACTTCAGTACCAAATTGGAGCGTGCCTTTTCCAGCCGCTGTGTCTTTAATAACTTGTACACGTTGACCAGCAACTACGATATCCCAATCTTCGCTCTTAGCGTTCGGAATAAACTCACGTAATTCTTCGATGCGCTTTTCATTTGATAGTAATACTTGTTGAATTAAATACTTCGTTAATGCCATTTCTTTAACGCCAGCTGCTAGCATCGTCATCACATTATTCGGTTTAACAGAACTAATTAAATCTAAATTTGAACCAGTCTTTAAGAACTTTGGTGAGAACCCAGCAAACGGTCCAAATAATAATGACTTTTTATTATCAATATATCTTGTATCAAGATGTGGTACAGACATCGGTGGAGCACCAACTTTGGCTTTACCATAGACTTTTGCATGGTGTTGTTCAGCAATTTCTGGGTTGTTACATACTAAGAAAAGTCCACTAACTGGGAATCCTCCGATATGTTTTGACTCAGGAATACCAGTTTTTTGTAGTAAAGGTAGACTTGCTCCTCCACTTCCGATAAAAACGAATTTTGCAGTGTGGTATTCTGTTTTACCAGTGTTAAGATTTTGAACTTTTACACCCCAAGAGCCATCGCTAGTACGTTTAATGTCCTCAACACTATGTTTATAATTGATCTCAACATTATTGCTTTCTAAGTGCTCAAACATCATACGTGTTAAAGCTCCAAAGTTAACGTCTGTTCCAGAGTCTATTTTTGTTGCCGCTATTGCTTCATTAGATGTGCGTCCTTCCATGATTAGCGGGATCCATTCTTTTAGCTTTCCAGCGTCTTCTGAGTATTCCATCCCTTTAAATAAAGGATTTTTAGAAAGCGCTTCAAATCGTTTCTTTAAAAATTCCACATTTTCTTCACCTTGTACTAAACTCATATGAGGGATTGGCATGATGAAGTCTTGTGGATTACGAATCAAATTGCTATTTACAAGATAAGACCAAAACTGTCTTGATAGTTGAAACTGTTCATTTATATTTATTGCCTTACTAATATCTACAGATCCGTCTGCTTTCTCAGATGTATAGTTAAGTTCACATAATGCAGCATGTCCCGTACCCGCATTATTCCATTCATTAGAGCTTTCTTCGCCTGCTTTGTCTAATTTCTCAAATACTTTGATTTCCCATTCCGGTGCTAATTCTTTTAGTAATGATCCCAAAGTCGCGCTCATGACTCCGGCACCAATTAAGATAATGTCTGTTCTAGTTTGTCTGTTGCTCATAATAACCTTCCTTTTCCCCTTTATTTGCAAAAAAGTAGGTTTTCCTGCTTAGGTGTCACAAAAAGCAAGGCACCACCTAGGAACATACCTATTCTGTCTGAATCATATTTTAGTAATAGTATAACACATTTAATTGGAATTTTAATTATAGTATATCACTATTTAATTATATCGCATTAATAGTATATTTCTATTACTATTTGCTAAAAAAAATTTTTTTATCTTTATCTGATAATTATAAACTATTTAAAGAATGTACAAAAGTTAAATATCTATTATTAAGGTCTTATCTTACAAAAATAAATTCTAAAGTCCTACTGTTTATTTCCTCGAGTATATAAATAGTATCGCATATCCATCATATGACTTGCATACGGTTTCAATTATCCCATAAATGTGTTGCTTATTATTTCAGAATCATTTAATGAACCTTAAATTCAGTTTAATTTCGTGCCGATTATGAATTAAACTGTATAAAAAAATAGACTGCCGAGAAGGTCCCGACAGCCTTATTCGACTCAAAAGAGCCGTTTTGTTCTTCTCTTGAAAATTTTTTTCAAATTATACTCTTATTTTTTCTTAAATGTTACGTAGATTGAATGGTCTTTTGTTACATTTTTAATCGTATACGTGTTATTCGTTACTTTTACTTTAACACCGTCTACTTTTAATGAAGAAATTACATAACCTTTCTTCGGTGTAATTTTGAACGTTTTGCTTGATCCATCAGTTATTGAAACTTTTCCGATTGGGCTAATCGTTCCGTGCTCACCTGAAGTGACTTTAATAGTATGGACTTTCTTCTTGAACGTTACACTAATTGTATGATCTTTCGTCACGTTATTAAAAGTGTATGTGTTGTTTGTTAGTTTTGTATTCACTCCGTCAACTTTAAATGTAGCTACCTCATAACCTGTTTTCGGCGTGATTTTGAATGTTTTAGCTGTTCCTTCACCAACTGCAAGTCTACCATTCGGACTGATTGATCCATTGCTTCCTGCAGATGCTGTAATTGAGTGTAGGATTTGCTTGAACGTTACACTGAGCGTATGATCCTTTGTTACATTCATAAATGTGTACGTATTGTTTGATAATTTTGCACTCATACCATCTACAGTAAACGTAGCTACTTGATAGCCTTTTTTCTGTGTAACTGTAAATGTTTGAGCCGCTCCATAATTCACAGAGACATTTCCATTAGGACTGATTGTGCCATTGCTTCCTGTTGATGCTTTGATCGTGTGTACAATTTGTTTAAATGTTACGCTAATTGAATGTTCTGTAGTTACTTTCATAAATGTGTACGTATTGTTGATTAATTTAGCATCTTCACCATCTACTTTAAATGTTGCAACTTCATAGCCTTCGTTAGGCGTAATATAAAACGCTTGATCTGTTCCATAATTCGCTGTAATTCTGCCATTTGGACTAATTGTTCCATGGCTTCCAGCTGTTGCTGTGATGATATGAACGATTTGCTTGAACGTTACATTAATTGAATGATTCTTCGTTACATTCGTAAATGTGAACTCGTTATTTGTTAATTTTACTTCTTGTCCATCTACTTTAACGCTTCCAATCTCAAACCCGGTATTCGGTGTGATTTTAAACGTTTGATCCTTACCATGTTTTACCGCAACGAAGCCGTTTGGATCGATTGTTCCATTGCTATCTGTTGTTGCCGAAATCAAGTGTGATAAATCATCACTAATGATAATTGTAAATGAAGCATCTACATACCCATTTGCTGAAATTGTAAACTTATAATCACCTAGATCCTTAAATAAAGATCTGTCAGCAAATGTCAATTCATTAGCTGTAAGTGTGTACTTACTAGAATCAACCACTTTTCCATTTAATGAAACAACTGGTGATGCCGCAAGCCAATCTGAATCTTGACCATGACTAATTGTAATCGGTGTATCTTCTTGTATATAAGCAATTTTTGAAACAAACGCTGGTGGATTGTTCTTAACTACTTGTGTTACCGTCGTATCTGGGTAGCAGAATGCTGTAAACTTAATTTCTTTATTTCCAGTTGCCGGGAATGCACTACCTGGAAGTGTAATCGTAATATTCTTCTCATCTGAAGAAATCGTCGAATCCGCTTTAACTGAAACTCCGCCTACAGAAATATCACCTGTTGCTGCTTTTGTAGCATTTGCCCATCTCATGTTTTCAGCGTTGTTAGGTACAGTCATAATGACTGACTTGCCAACTCCACTTGGTGTCAAATTAGGCGTTGGAACCGTTCTTTGAACAAATGGTTGTGCGATTGCAATTGGTGCAAAGTAAGGCGATACGAATTTAACGTTCTTATTACCTGCAGCTGTATTCGACTGAGTAGCATATCCGTCAATTGTTACTGTCCCAGTACCATTTTTTACAGTAGATGTTACATAAGGTTTTACTGATGTAACTGATGACATTTGAACAGTAACGTCACCATTATCAATTGATTGATCAGATGTTGGTGCAAGTAAAATTGAACTTCTCCATAATGGATTATCATCACCAGTTATTGAATAAGAAATGCTATCACCAAACTGTGGTGTTCCTGCAGGTGCCGAAAGCGTAAGTGCAGGTGCAGTTTGAGGCGTAACAGTTACATTTGAATTATTGTCTGCGTAACCTGGAGCTGAAATAATTAAACTCCTTGAAACTGCAGATCCACCGTTTGTTCTTACTAAATCATACGGAATCGTCAATGTTCCCGCAGTCTCATCGATGACAACACTTGTTTTAATCGACGGTGTTGATGAACTACCAAATTTGATCGTACCACCGGACTTCACTGCAGCGATCCAATCGGATGCAACTGTCCCTGGATTAAATTTCATTACTAAGTCTTTACCTGCATAAATTGTACCTGTAGGACTTGTAAGTGTTACACCTTGTTTATAAAAAGGCTGAGCAACTGACATTGTAGTATAATTTGCAGCTATAACACTTATAGTAATACTTCCTGGTGCCGTAATTAGTGATTTATCAATCTTTATTGGCGTTCCAGGTGCACCCACTGTAATATGACTAGCTTCAAAGTCTGCTCTATTAATCGTAGTGCTACCAATTTGAATAGCTGAAATTGCGTCTCTCCACGCTTGTGTATCGTTTGTAGCGCCAACTCCAATCGAAATCGGGTTTAAATTACTATCATTAAAGTATCGATTTGGATCAGCTGTTAATGTTGGAGCTGCGAACGCATTAATTCTTTGTGTAAATAAATAAGATGCGTAATTGTCTGCCGCAATCTCAATCTTCCAATCACTGAATCCTCCACTTGGATTCGCAATTGATGGTGATGAGAAAACGCCTGTCGGAATTGTAAAGTTAAATGTTGTCGCATTTGCTGGTGTCACCTGATTAAATAGTCCAGCAAGTTCAGCTCCCTTATAGGTTTTAGCAACATTACCATTTGGAGCAGTTATAGTGATTGAAGTAATGTTAGGCTGCCAACTATCACGATAATGTGCAGCTGTTGATCCTGTACCATCTGCACGACTAAATGTTAAAGCTTTTCCAATTGTGTTAACATTATTCGGTGCAGTTAATGAAAAGCTATTACCTGTGCCATCTTGCATCTTGAATTTCATTACTCGATCCATATACCCCGGAGCCTTAAACACAATTGTGTGAACTCCTGTTTTTGCGAATAGCGATGGATCAAATTCATATTGTCCTTTGTTTGAGACAACATTTTCAAAAATTGAATTCGTGGAAATCCCGTTGTAAGTATTCGTTGCTGTTTTACGGTCAACGCCATCAATTAAGATTTTTCCACCATTGCCGTCTATTGCTGCTCTCCAAGCTGTATCATCTATTTGTGTAATTGTAGTAGCCCCAGTTGTAAGGTCTGGAGTTTTATAACTAACAGAGAATAATTGGAACGGATTTACTTTACCGTAATAAACAAAAGCTGTACTATCGTTTGTTTTGATATATGGTACTGGTTTTACAACTGTGTTAAATGCTGTTAAATCAGAACCACTTGGTATCTTACTAAATCCTGTTAAAGTAATATCTTTGCTAGTAGTTGTTGCTATTTTCCCTGCTAAGTCTGTTGCGTTTGGAGCAGTTGTGTTGTATTTGCCCATGTTTTTAACGATATATTCAAAATCCGAATAATCAATTGAACCGTCAAAATTAATGTCCGCTGACCTTGTATAAGTTGATGGTGTGGCAACATAAGCGTTGTAAGCATTGCTTTCTGCTTCAATGTCCTTCATATCAATCACATCATCGCCATTTACGTCACCAGCTAGCATAATAGCATTAGGGACAGAATAATTTCCTCCTGCTGCATATCCATACTGACCTGCTGCGTTTATAGCTAATGTTCCATAATACGTTAAATGACCTGGCATTTTCATTGTAAAGTTGTAAGGTTTCGTGCCAGCCTGTATAGGTAAATCAGTTCCGAATAAACCAACCTGATTTATACCTGGATTTGCACTTGAAGGACTAGTTGTTGCATCTTGAATATTCTGTATTTTAGAAGTAACTCCACCATTGTTAGGATCCTCAAATTTAATCTCTACGCCAGATCCATCTGTCGTTATAGGGGTTGATCTACCAAATACAGCCGCTGTAGCATAATTTTGAAAGCCTTCTGGTCTAATACTTCCACTAACATATGCCCCACCTTTAACGAATAGGTGTTTATCTAGGAAAGTTGGTACTCGGTCTGATCCAATTTTACCACCACTGTATGTCGTGATTTCCGGAATTAAAGCAGATCCTTGCAGCCACATTGTATCTAATCCAGCGTCATTTGTTACTTTGTACTTAATTGTAAAAATTGGCATTTCTTGAGCAATACCATTTCTCATCGTATCTGAAGAGTTTAATACTCCTTGAGCTTGAACACTTTCTGGTAGATTGAAACTGAAAATATAGTCATCATTTATATCAGTATCTTTATGAATCCAGTTTTTATCAGTCGTAATTCCTTTTGATGTTAAGAATGCTTTGTATTCATCACTAAAGTCAATATCCTGAACAGCTGCAAATGGAAGCTCATCGACATAGAACTTTGCTCCAACAAGGTTTTTAGGATATTTAACAGATAATGTTGATTTAAAGTTATCACCTTTAGCGACCAATGTCTTATCAGTAAGGAACGCTGGGTCAACCCCATTTAATGTTGTTGATCCTGGTGAATCAAGACGCGCAAATCGATTAACTACATACTCGTTACCTTTTTTAACAAAGTAATAATATTTACCTTGAGTTTCAAGATTACCTGCAAATGAATAATCTTCAGGGTAAATTCTGAACTGTACACCGTAGTTTTCTTTATAAGGGTCATCAGAAGTATTCACAAGATCTTCTTTAGATACACCAAATTTAAATGTTCCATCATCCTTCAAGGGAGTAAAATAATTGACGTATGGTGCAGAGTTTGAGTCCCCTAGCATTCCATCAATTTTCCCTAAAGCTTGGCTTACTTTTGTATCTGTATCATAATTCGGTGGTGCAGGAACCTGTGTATCATGTCCAACGTTTTTCATATAATCAACGTTTGAATCGTAAGCTTTTCCTGAGAACCATTTTAAAGCACCGTCAGTCGAAGGACCATCAGCATCTATTTCATAAATTCCTGGTTCACTCCCTTTATCCATATCTAATGTAGGAGCGTGGTTATCTACATAAACTGTGCTATTTTTCTCATATAGCTGTCCACTTGTAGCGTCCATTGCACGAGCTTGAATGATGTATCCACCTTCTTCTACTACTTTTTGAGTTGATAATATTTGAGTAAGCTTAGTAGTAAGGTTCGGATCATCTTTAGAAATAGGAGCACTATAAGGGTAGTAAGCTCCATTAAGTAAAAATGGTGCAAAAACTGTATTTCCTAGAGTTAAAAGATTTGGATTTAAAGTACCAATAAACCCTACATATTTAGTTCCAGTTATATCCATTACGTAAAGCTTAAGGCCAAAAGAAGGGTCAATTGGACTTTTTACTTTTATTTCTCCCCAAGATTGTGGGGTAACAGCAAACGTATTCGGATTAAATTCTTTGTCCCCGTTAAGTGTAAATGCCTTTCTTTCAACTCTGAAATCTACACCTCTACTTTGAATATTAATAGCAAGAGGTAAACGATAAGTTTCAGAAGGGCTTGCTGAATTTCCAAAGTTAATATACGCCTCATAGTATCCACTTGCTGCTGAAGCAGGGGCTGTGAATTTCACTGTAAGATGAACCGTTCCACCTGCAGGAACAGTGATTGAATTTATTTCTGTATCAGGTGATGTTGCGTTACTTATGCTAATTTTCGCGCCTTCTTTTGCACCATCTTGTCCTTCACTGACATACGTATCTTTAAAGAAAGCACTAGATGAATTAAAAGTCTTCGCAGCAGAACCATTATTAGTTATATACAAGTCACCTGTTTTCGTAACAGATCCGTCTACTGAACGGGACGTGTAGCCAAACGAAAATGAACCCGTTGTATTTGAAATACTAACGATATTAGAACTAGATGATGTATCAGTTGATGTACGGGACTGAACATAATCTTTAACTTTAAATTGCATATCCGTGTGAACAGCTTGATATGGATCTGATTTACCAGAACCGATTTGGAATACACTTTGTTGTGTACTGATAGGATCTGCAGTTGCCATCAGAGCTGTTTTAACATCCTCAGGCTTATAGTTCGGATGAGCTGACAAAATTAATGCCGCCATACCAGCAACGTGAGGAGTTGCCATTGATGTACCTGATAAAGTTTGGTAATTATTTGTATAATCCTTACTATTTGGTTCCCAAATATCATAAGGAGCTGTTGAGAAAACATCTACGCCAGGCGCAACAATGTCAGGTTTAATCGCTACTGAACCTGTTACAGGACCTGTCGAGCTAAAGCCCGCAAGTGTATTACCACCCATTGCGAAGTTTCCAGCGTTTGAAACAGAGATTGTTTTAATCGTACCGCTCTTAAATGCATTATAGAATTTCGTACCTTCAGTTGAGTTTAATTGTAATGTGTAAACTACACCACCCACAGTACCAAAATAAAATGGATAATAACCTTGGTCATCGACAAGAAGATCTGGATTATCATTTGGTGTATATACAATCATAGCTTTAACATGCTCTGCAGCTGCATACGACATAAGTTCGTTCATGGCTGCGCCACCACGTTTAACTAATACAACTTTATCTGCAACACTGATGTTTTTATTTCTTAAATCATTGTACCAAGCAGGAGTACCATACCCAGCATCTACTAGGTCATATTTCGTTGTACCACTAAGCTTCGTATTCGTTTCCGTGAAATCTCTTCCGATTATACGTGAATTCACGATTGAATATGAATCTTGTCCTGATGCTCCATAAGAATGTATGTCAAAGGTAGGAACTTGTTTTGGATAAGTAATTGCTCCTACTGTAATTGCCTTTGCTGAAGCAGCTGGAGTTCCTAATGTTCCTACAGACGGACCACTATTACCAGCAGCAATAACAGCTGTTACACCTAGGTCGGTAACATTGTTTATCGCAACTGCATTTGAAGTCAATGAATCGTTATAATCTGAACCAAGTGATAAGTTAATTACTTTACACCCATCTTTATACGATTGTTCGATTCCAGCGATAACAGCTTCATCGCTTCCGCCGTGAGGACCTAAAACTCGGTAAGCATATAATTGTACTTCTGGTGCAACACCCCTAACTGCGTATGGAGAGCTACTTCTTGATTGACCCGCAATCGTACCCGCAACATGAGTACCGTGAGAAGTAATATAGCTATGGTAATCTGTTGGAAAGTCTGGGTCTTGTTGATTAGGTGGAAGTGCATCATTTGCTTGCTTCGCTTTTAACCAGTCAGAATAAACTGTTTCCATTGGGTCATTGTCATTATCTACAAAGTCGTAACCACCTTGGTACACGCCAGCAAGATCAGGGTGGTTATAGTCAATACCAGTGTCAATAACGCCGACTTTAACACCTTTACCTGTAATATTTTCATTTTGTAAATCATGAATTTTTAACCAATCAAGAACTGGCGTTTCACCTGATTGTGGGCCCTCTGGACCTGGAGGTGGAACTGTACCTGACTGTTGTTCAACTGAATTTCCTGATACAGATTTATTTTCAGAAGCAGCATTGCCAGTTGATTTTGCATTTGTACGATCTGAACTTATTGATGGTAATACATTTGAATTTGTTTTTTTATCTGAAGTCTTTCCGTCACCAGTCACACTTGCTGAAGCCTCAACTGGCTCGGAAGCAGGAATCGGTGCATATTTAATATTTTGATAAACACTCTTTACATATGGGAGTGCCAATAAATCATTAAGTGAGCTTACTGGAATTTTTACGGCTACACCGTTAAATACTTGTGAAAACTCTTTACCCAACTTAAAGGTACTAGTATCACCAGTAGCTTTTATTTTTTTAGACTCATTGTTTACGAAACTTTTAAAACTACTATGAGTCAAGTCAACGGCTGCTTGAGCACTTTCTAATGTTACATCTGCGCTTTGTTGATTAATCGATTTTCCAGAAGACGCACTTTTTTGTTGATTCACCATTTGAACCGGAGCTGGATTTACATTAAATTGGACAATCAAATCTAATTGTTTAGATGAAGTTAATAGTTTTGGATCAAACTGAAGTTTTTCTAAATATAAATTTTGCAGATCTTGACCTTGAGTTAATTCAGCCTTGCTACCCGTGCCTTCTAACGCAGTCTGAATTGTTTTTTCAGCCGATCCACCTGTCATGGCAAACGTCGGTACTGTGTAGCCTAGCAACGTAGAAGTTGCAAGAAACGTTGACATGATCATCTTTTTCATTTTATGATGGTTCATTCCTTTATCATTTCCTTCCTTTTTTTATAATTTATAGAGTTAAACTCTACTCCCCCTAACCACTTCTCCCCCTTTAATAACTGAATCTTAATATTTTTAAAAATATTACGACAAATTATCTGCCATTCTTCATTATAATTGGGCGATTTATAGACAGTAAATTGGGGTAATTTGGTGTAAAACAAAAAGAAAAATTTGTCATATTTTGTTAAAAAATTTGAGTAGTACCCATTTTTTCATTGTTTTAATTGCTTATATACATGTAATGGGGTTGGGGGAATTCGTCAGATGTTATTCTACAAATTTTTTAGACTTACATTATTTGGATTAAATTAGTAATTATTAATTTCCTTTTGCCCTTTCTTTCGTATTTCACGTCATGATCTACTCTCAAAAAAAGAAAAGACCTCTCAATTTTTATGAGAGGTCTTTTCGCATGTTTAATATATCTACTACAATCTATTTTTTAACTTCTTTCACAAACTTCCATGTTCGCCCTTTATCCTCTGATTGATAAAGTTCACTACTGTTACCGTTATAATCTCCATCTGCACCTTGACCAACTAGCATATTTAAAACTCCATTCGTCTTAAAAGGCATACTTGGCGTATCAAAAGGTTTTATAGGATGCCCATTATCTAACTTTACTTCTTGAAGTGTATAATTTACTTTTTTGAAAGAATTACCCCCATCGTCCGTTCGATACAAAGCACCTTCATTACCAGAAGGATTAACTGCTCCTAAAAATCCGAGCTTATCATCGAAAAAAACGATACCAGAAGCTCCTCCAACTGTTCCACTGTATGGATCATAATTAATAACAGTCCATGTATTTCCGCCATTTGTAGTTTTGCTTAATGAATAAAACGTGCTTCCTAATGCTTTATCTGCAACATTTAATCTATAACCTACTTCTTTCGATTGGAAGAATTGTTCGTTTGTATTCGTTCGTTCATCTTTTTTCTCACTAGGAGAAGCCTGGTTTGGAGTAATAGTTGGCTTACTCCAATCTGGATTACCGATTAGATTATATCTAGCGGGTAAAATCACTTTATCCATCCCAGGTACAAATAGAGATACCGTATATCCTATTATTTCGGAACTTGTATTTTCCAAACTATACTCTTTTCCATCTTTATCAATATTGATGATTCCGTTTAAATTGTATCCCCAATTTCTTTTGCCATAATAGACCAGCCCGTACTGACTTTCGTTCCATTTACTAACTGCTTGTTTAATTGGAATCACTTTAACGGTTTCAATTAATGGCTCTAACAGTTTGTCATCATTATAATTAGTACCTGCATATCCGTTTAAATGTATTGTAATCCTGTCTGACTTGTTTTGATCGTAAGATATTAAATAGCTCTCTTCTTTTCCGTTGTCATTTTTCCCATGAACAAATGAATCAAAAGAAGTAATTGTTCCATCTGAATTAAACTTAAGGGAAAAATTATTTACCATATATAATTTTTTGGGTAAATTTTGCTTTTTGTTTATGTCTTCAAAAATACCTTTTACGCCATATTTATATAGATTATTATTATCAAATTTAACTGACCTTTGATTTTTTAGCCGTTCTATATACCATGCCAGTTTACCGTTATAATTTGTTCCGCTTTTATATATGTTTACTCCATATAATAATGTAATTGAAATAAACAAGATGAGAGACAAGTATGTCCATAACTTTACAGTAGTCAGTTTATTAGGCTGATATTCGCTATTTTTTATCACTTTAATAGTAGTAAATACAATGGTCGATAGTAAAATGATTATGGAGAGAACGAAAACAGGTAGATTTTTATTGAGACTGCCGAACTTGCATATTAAAGCCAGTTTTTTTCCAAACATCCAGTATCCAATTAAGAAAACTGGATTTGTTAGTAATGACCTAAGTATTTTTTTTACGTTTCTCCTCAATATGTACGTCCCCCTATATCTGAATTTAGTCATTCTATTCGTCCATTTTAAGTATACTTTGTTTTCCGAGTCGTTTGCATGATTCGCGATTATTGTGTTGTCACATTGAATAACAAAAAAACACCCCATATTAACCTATGGAGTGCTAAATCTTACTTTAAATTATTATGTTTAGGGATTTTAATCATCGCCTTAAATAAATCGCCGTCAACTTGAATTGAGAACTGTCCTTTTTGAATTTCAATTAGACTTTTAGCGATTGAAAGTCCTAGTCCACTTCCTTGACTATTTCTTGATTCATCGCCTCTTTTAAAACGTTCCATTAGTTCATCTGCAGATATATTTAATTCATATGCCGATATATTTTTGAAGGTAAGAAGAATCTCATTACCTAAATCTTCAAGATCAATATATACTCGGGATCCTCTTAATGCATATTTAAAGATATTAGATAATAAATTTTCCACGGATCTCCATAATAGTTTCCCATCCGCTGCGGCATATAGTTTATCTTGAGGATGATTTATTTTAATCGATAAATCTAATGCCTCAATTTTTGCATTAACTTCGCCTAATCCTTGGGTTATAAGTGATAAGACATCTATCCGCTCAAGGTTAACCGGAATTGTACCGCTAGAAGCCTTCGCTGCCTCAAATAAATCATTCGTTAACAACTTCAATCTTTGCGATTTTTGATCTAAAACTTCAACATATTCTTCAATTTTTGCCGGATCCTTTTCCTTTTTCAATAAATCCACATACGTAATTATGGAAGTCAAAGGCGTCCTAATATCATGTGAAACATTTGTAATTAGTTCCGTCTTCATCCTCTCACTCTTTAACTCTCGATTAACAGCTGTTTTCAAACCATCCGTAATGCTATTAATATTACTAGAAAGATTTGCAAACTCACCTTTTCCATCTATCTCTATGCGGTGGTGAAAATCGCCTGCCTTTATTTGCTCGACGCCCTCTTTTATCGCATTAAATTTTTTAATTTTTTTATTCGCAAACCATGCTGCAACTCCTATTGTAATCGGGAACATAAAAAAAGTTACGGCAATTAAAATTGGATAACCAATTACAAGTAATACAGTTTTAACACCCATACTCCCATTGCTATATACATCCCTGATAAATAGGAAAAGTTTGTTTAATAAGAAATAAATTAACGTGTGTTTAATGATTGTTCTGTTTTTACAATGCTTTATAATCGATAAAATCAAAAGAAGCGCTATGATTGAGAATGGAATCGTTAAATAGAAAACCAATTTATTAATAACCGTTATTGTTAAAGGCTCTATTAATGCAAACCAGGATATAATTAAGGATGCAAGAAGCACGATATTAATATCATTAAACATTCGATCGATTACATTTAAATGTAACTCGCGATCTTTAAATGACTTTCTACCAATAATGAGTGCTAAATAAACGAATGCTACTAGAAATCCTATAGAAGAGCTTATGAAAAAATAAAAGGATTTCGTCGCAATTGCTTTATTTTCTTTCCACTCTTTTATTTTTTGATCTAGTGCACTTTGTGTGAATCCTATCGATACTACTGTATTTTTGGGATTTAACTGACTGAAATCCTCACTGATCCAATTAAAACGTTTATTCTGTTCAATTGTAGTCGGATAAATTTCTCTTTTATAATTCTTGTAAATTATATAGGAAGGATTTGTTTTGAATTGTCCTTTTAACGTATTATTTGTGAATTCGTTAATACCATCACTACCGTAATATAGTAAGTCTTCTTTCTCAGCTAGTGCTTGCAATAAATTATGATAATTTTGTAAACCATCTGTTATCATCTGGCTCTTTACTTGATTAATTTCTTTTGCATCGGCTTTTTGAAAATTTTTAAAGTTTTCCTCTTCACTTAAATTTGGGTTATATATGTTCGATCGCGCCGTAAAATCTGAATATAAAGATTCTTCGATCGACCTTAGATCCTCATTACTGATTGCTCCACCCTTTAAAATATTCTCTTCACTTTTATACTTATTAACTAATTGAGTCAGGCTACTATAAATTGGCTCAACTTCTTGTATATAAGATTTACTAAGAAAGTAATTTTCTTCAAAAACGATTCCAAAATCCTCATCAGTTAAAGCCGCTACATTCGCGATAGACTTAAGTATGCCTGAAAAAAATAGAATAACAATTGCAAAAACGATTATTTTTGTTGTTAGTGAGTGACTATATTTTTTCGACCTTATATCCAACTCCCCACACCACCTTTAAATATTTTGGTTCTTTAGGATTTATTTCAATCTTTTCTCTAATTTTTCGAATATGGACCGATACTGTATTTTCTGGATTAAAGGCTGTTTCGTTCCATACTCGCTCATATATTTCCTCAATAGAAAATACTCTACCAGCATTTTTAGTCAGGAGCTTAACAATCTTATATTGAACTGGAGTAAGATGAACAACCTCACCATCAACTGTAATGATTTTACTTTCATCATCAATTACAAGACCACCGCTTTGATGGATATTACTTTTTGCCTCAAAACTTCCTAGGCTCGTGTATCTTCGTAGTTGCGATTTAACCCTTGCAATTAGCTCTAAAGGATTGAACGGTTTTGTTATATAATCATCCGCACCTAAATTTAAGCCTAAAATCTTATCCGAATCCTCAGATTTTGCCGAGAGCATAATGACAGGTACTTTAAAATTCTCCCTAATCTTCATCGTTGCTCTAATTCCATCAAGCTTAGGCATCATAATATCCATTATAATGAGTTGAATTTCTTGGTTTTCGATAACTTCTAGTGCTTCTTCTCCATTGTAAGCCTTGAACATTCGATAACCTTCGTTTTCTAAATAAATGCAAATAGCTTCTACAATTGACTGATCATCGTCGCAAACTAATATGTTCATATAAGTTCTCTCCTATCTATATTTTAAAGTTTGTATCACCTCTTTATTTTAGATGTTAAGAAGATGATATCAGCTAAATCTTAATAACTTCTCGATGCAAATCTTAAGATTTTCTTATGATTATTAAAAAAAATAGATTTATCCATTTAAAAATCTCTTTAGACTACTAAGAGGTTCCACACACTACTGATTGTTGCCATACTCCCTACTTTTGCTCATAGCCTACTAGGTTAAAATCACTGCTTTATTATTAAAGAAGTTGTTACTCCTTCTTGATGAATCTCATTCTATTTTTCGCCGTAAAAATAGGCAGTGTCCACATTAATTTACTTAATAAAAGAAGTACAAAAGTTTACTTAAAATTAAAACTTTTCAAAAAAATATTATGATATTGTGTAAATAGGCAAGGTAAATCTATCGAGCAAGTAGAAGTGAGTATGTTGTGTGAACGTGAAAGGGATGCATATTTTTAGTTGGAGTTTTTTCTAAAGCTCGCTAAAAGAAATGATGGCTTTAAACTATATTTTGAGGAGGTGCTAAAGAAGTTTTAGATTCCTTCATGTAGATCAATCTTACTTTACATTAGTAATGATTTTTTTTTGCCTTATTTAAGTAAATATCCTACTACCCTTACCTTGTACAAATAATTATTTAATCTCTCTACAATCAGTGACTATGCAAAACTACAAGATTCCTCAACTAGATTTTATCTTGGGACCTCAAGACTAACATATTTTTCACATAATCTTTAGCCATACACAATCACGTTTAAGCATCTTATTTTTGTCTATATTAAATTATTTTTCGATTGATTTCATAATATAAAAATTAAGTAGGAGGATTTTGTTATATGTTACATAGCAGATCGGCACAAAATACAGTTTTATCTAAAAGAGTTATGAAAAACTTCAAAAGAAAGACTACCATACTTGTATGTTCTAGTTTAGTCTTTTTTGGTGGTGCTTTTGGGAACTTATTTAATAAACCTGCACAGGCAGCTGTTGGAACTCACGTTGTTATCAGTGAAGTTTACGGTGGTGGCGGTAATAGTGGTTCTTCTTATAAAAATGATTATATTGAACTTTACAATCCAACAGATTCAAGCGTTAGTTTGTCTGGATGGTCCATTCAATATGCCTCTTCTACTGGTACATTCAGCAGCATTACAAATTTAACTGGTAGCATAGGTTCACATCAATATTATTTAGTTAAAGAAGCAAGCGGCGGTGGCGGTACTGTTGACCTACCAACATCTGATGTTACAGGTACAATTAACTTAAGTGCAAGCAGCGGAAAAGTTGCACTAGCAAATGTTACTACCTCAGTATCAGGTTCAACGAGTTCAAATGTTGTGGATTTTGTTGGCTTTGGTTCTGCAAATGATTCAGAAACTTCGCCTACTGGTACTCTTTCTGCCACAACAAGTACAGAACGTAAAGATAATAATGGCGGAACTACACAAGGCAATGGTAATGGTTGGGACACAAATAATAATGCTAGTGACTTTGTCATTACGAGCAGTTTGGTACCTCAAAATTCATCTTCTGCTGCTGAACCTAGCTCACAAGGACAAACAGGCACAGATAATGATCATATGGGATTAGGAAATCCAAGTGGTGCTACGAGCAATACATCCAATTCAAATAATTATCTAATGGTTAAACCACAATACGATTTATCCTACAATAATAGTAAACACGAACCAAACTGGGTTAGCTGGCATATAGGTTCTTCTGATCTTGGAAGTGCCGCTCGTCAGGACGACTTCCGTGCTGATACAACATTACCTTCAGGATGGTACCAGGTTACTGCTAGTGAATTTTCAGGTAGCGGATTTGACAGAGGCCATATGTGTCCTTCTGCTGATCGCACTTCTACAGTTGCCAACAACTCAGCAACTTTTTTAATGAGCAATATGATTCCTCAAGCTCCAAACAACAATGAGGTTACTTGGGCAAATTTAGAAGATTATAGTCGTTCACTTGTATCAGCTGGAAACGAATTATATGTAGTATCTGGTGGTTACGGGTCAGGCGGGACTGGATCTAATGGGTATAAAACGACTGTAGGTAATGGTGTCGTTGTACCAGCACAAACTTGGAAGGTAATTGTTGTATTACCTAATGGGAGTGATGATATAAGCCGAGTTACATCATCTACAAGAGTAATAGCTGTATTATTACCAAATGATCAAACAGCTTCTAGCCATCCTTGGAGTTACTACAGGGTAAGTGTTGATTCAATAGAGTCACTCACTGGTTATGACTTCCTATCTTCAGTTCCTGCTAGCGTTCAAAATGCTATTGAATCTAAGGTTGATAGTGGTGCTACAAATTAAATCAAGAAAACTATTTTCAACTCTGATGGAAAAGAAAGATATTCTAACAATTAAATAAATAAAAAGGGAATGTGTTCCAAACAACTTACGGTAACACATTCCCTTTACTATTTTAAATGTAACTTTTTAAAAATTCTTAAGGCATCCCATTATATTAGTTTAACACAGGCCAGTACTCTTTATTTGCTTCGATTAGTTCATCTAAAATTTCCTTCGCTACCTTTGCACTTGGTACAGTCTTTGAAAGGATTAATGCCTGCCAAAGTTTTTGGTAACTGCCTTCGATGTAAGCTTGAACAACTAATTTTTCAACGGTAACCTGTTGATACATTAATGCTCTTTCGAATTCAGGGATCTTGCCTTGACTTAATGGCTCTGGCCCGTCTGTTCCAACAATACATGGAACTTCTACCATTGCATCATCATCAAAATTAGCGATTGTTCCGTTGTTTTCCACAATTAATAGCATTCTTTCATGTGTGTTAAAAGCAATTGCACGAGCAAGATCAACAACAAAAGTTGCGTGTGCTCCCATTTCAAATTCACAGTTCTCAGAAGTTCCATTTGCGACGATGGTTCTTGCCATTGAAAAGACTTCCTTTTCTCTACCAGCAATAACTTCATTTGCTCTCGTGTACTCTGGATTAGAAGTTTCTACCACATAATCAGGATAGAAGTAATATTTTAAATACGTATTTGGTAAGAAGCTTGGATCAATCGCTAAAAGGTCTTTCGCCTTTTTATGCGTTTCTTGCCAACTTGCATCTGTATGTTGGGTATCAACTTCTTTTTTAGTTAAATATCCATTTTCTGCAACATAGTTACGAATTTGAGGAAGATATTCATTACCCTCTTTGTCTTTTATGCTTGTCCACCAGCCAAAGTGGTTTAATCCAAAATAACGTACTTCTAAATCTTGTGGTTCTTTTCCAATGATATGTGACATTCGGCGTAGTGTCCCTACTGGCATATCACAAATGTTTAATACTTTAGAGTTCGGACGAAGTACACGACATGCCTCCGCTACAATTGCTGCAGGATTTGAATAGTTTAACATCCAAGCTTCCGGTGAGTATTTTTCCATAAGATCAATCATTTCAATCATCGGGCCAATACTTCTCATTCCATATGCGATCCCACCAGGTCCACATGTTTCTTGACCTACAACATTATACTTTAATGGAATTTTTTCATCTTTTTCGCGCATTTCATATTTGCCGACACGAATATGGGCAAAACAGAAGTCTATATCAGTAAAAGCTTCCTCTGGTTCTGTTGTAAAGCAATACTCAATGTCTGGTGCTTTCTCTTTTAGGACAATTTCGATTGCCTCTCCTAATACCGCTTGTCTTTCTGCATCATTATCATATAATTTTAATTTTCTAAGTGGGAAACGGTCAAGGTTATCCAATAACATCATTACAATCCCTGGTGTGTATGTGCTTCCTCCACCTGCAATAACGACTGAAAATTTCTTCATGTTCTCCATTCCCTTCTAATCTGTAGATTCTCTTTAATCTTTATTTTATTTCTTATTCGTTTGCACTTAATCCTAAATACTCATCGACCGCTTTACGAATGTTATTTACCTGTAAGCCATAGACAACTTGAACATTTTTATCGCTAATAATAACTCCGTTTGCGCCTGTTTCTCTCTTCAATATCTCTTCGTTTACCTTTTCTGGATGATCCAGTGTTAATCGAAGTCTTGTGTAACAGTTAGTTACAGTAGTAATGTTACTAGCACCGCCTAATGCATTGACGATCACCGAGGCAATTCCGTCATTCCCCTGCGCAGCAGCAGTTTCTGCTTTTCCTTGGCTTTGCTTTTCTTTGTAATCTTTCTTCGTATATAATTTCGTCTCTACGCCTTCATCTTCTCTTCCGATTGTCTTGAAGTTAAATTTTGTAATTAGGAACCGGAAGACAACATAGTAAATGACAAAGAAGATTAGTCCGATTAAAATGTACGTTGGCCAGTGAGTTTTTCCGACTCCAAGCGGAACGTTGAACAATAGAAAGTCAATCATACCGTTTGGTCCAATCGCTCTAACATCAAATAAGTGGAATGTCACCATAGCCAGACCGCTTAATACAGCATGTACAACGAACAATAATGGCGCAACGAACATGAATGAAAATTCAATCGGTTCTGTAACTCCTGCAATAAAAGATGTAATAGCGGCAGGGATTAAAATCGCTCTTGCCTTTGCTTTGTTCTCTGGTTTTGCTGTATGGTACATCGCTAAACATGCACCGATTAAACCGAACATTTTTGAAATCCCGCGTGCATCCCAAACAACGCTTGGAGAAAGCTCTTTCACATGTGGATCAATAATTTCCGCATAGTAAATATTTCTTGCCCCTTCTAGTACTTTTCCACCAACTTCTTCGGCACCACCTAATGATGTATATAAAAATGGCGTATAAACTAAATGGTGAAGTCCCGTTGGAATTAATAAACGTTCCAGTGCTCCATATAAAAAGATTCCGAAGCTTCCGCTATGTTGAATAAATGTTCCGAGACCGTTAATTCCAGATTGGAAAACTGGCCAAATATACGTAAGAGCAATAGATAAAAGTACAACAACTGGAATTAATACGATGAAAACGAATCGTGACCCACCGTAGATTTGAAACGCACCTTTAAACTCTTTATCAACAAATTTATTATGTACGACAGCGGTTACAATTCCGAGTATAAGACCAAGAAACACACCCATATCAAGAATTTGTACACCTAATACTGAGGTTTGTCCCGTTCCCTGCAAGGTATCTCCTTCATAAAGAATACCGCTGAGTTGCATAAACTTATTCATCGCATTTACAAATACTAAATAACCTAATAAAGCTGTAAAACCAGCAATTGCTTTTTCTTTATTAGCCAAGCCAATTGCAATCCCCACACAAAAAATCAACCCTAAATTGGCGAGAATCGAAACCAATGATCCAGTTAAAATTGTCCCAAATCCGGTAGTAATCGGATTATTTAAAAATGGGAAAACTTCCATTAACTTTGGATTAGTAAATAAATTACCGAAAGCAATTAAGATCCCCTCAATCGGCAAAATAAGAATTGGAATGAACATCGCTTTTGAAAAACGCTGCATAGCCTCCATGATCTTCACTTTCATTTTGCCTATCCCCTCCTGTGTATGTACTTGTTTTTGATTACAGGTCTAGAATACAATGTAAGCCCTTTTATAGTCGATAGAATCAACAATATAAAAAACGTGTTTCACATATTGAAACACGTTTCACTCATTCAAGTCTTTTTTTGTAATAATTGTTTCAACATACTGCTTAATAATAAACTCGAACATTAGCATGAGACTTGGAAAAAAGCTATTTGGTAGAACGTTTCGGTCGTCCAGCTTATTATGATCAATGATTTTAAAATTTAAATCAGAAAGTCTTGCAATCCGGTTTTCTATTTCTTTCGTGAACGACACCGTAAAAATGTTGTTCTCTTTTGCAGCTTGTAATTTATCAATGATTAGTTGTGTTTCGCCAGATTTTGAGATAACGACTAAAGCGCCGATATCTTCCATATTATTTTCAAACACTCCAATAGAGTCCATCCCACTTGCAAATATTGTTTTTCTTCCCAATACCAATAATTTTTTATACAAGTACTCAGCTGCAATAGCAGAAAAACCGGTAGCATAAATAAAAATATAACTTTGTCTCAGGTTTAGTACATTCTGTATAAATTCTTGAACATCTTCCATCGAATTATAGTCTAAAAAATCTTTTTCACTTATCTCTAAGAAATCTCCAACTACATCACTTTGTGATACTGCTGCTTTTTTCACTAGTGGCAGCAGTTGATAATACAGATCTACAAAACCTGAATACCCTAATTTTTTTGACAAGCGAATTACCGTCGCAGGAGAAGTAAAATTTTCCTTCGCAATCTTACGAACTCCCATTTGCAAAACTGTATCGATGTTAGTAATGATATATTGCACAACTTGGATTTCTATTTCTGTCAGGTTCTTTCCTTGAACAATCTTACTAATGTCAATCATCGTTTCATCTCTCACTTTATCATCGGAGCAATTCTGGATAAAACCACAATCATTTCCCCTAGTATTGGGTCTCACTGCAAATAACCGTTATGCGTTCCATTTATCGAATTCCAATTAACCCTAACAAAAGACAATTACTTATGATATGGCTCGTTCCTATTAATTCGAAAAGCTCGATAAATCTGCTCCACTAAGATTAATTTCATCAATTGATGCGGAAAAGTCATTTTTGAAAACGATAATGTATCATCCGATCTTTTCATCACCGCATCACTTAAACCTAATGATCCGCCTATTACAAACGCAACTTTACTGTTTCCATATGTAGCGAGTTGATCTATTTTCTTGGCAAGTGATTCAGACGTGTGCTCCTTCCCCTTTATGGCAAGTGCAATCACATATGAATCGTCTGCTATTTTACTTAAAATCCTCTCGCCCTCTTTTTCCTTTACGATTAGCATGTCAGCTTCGCTTAAATTCTCTGGTGCTTTTTCATCTGCGACTTCAATTATTTCTATTTTGGCATAACTTGATAATCGCTTTATGTATTCATCTATACCCATCTTTAAATATTTTTCTTTTAGCTTTCCTACACTGATAATTGAGATATTCACACTATATCCTCACTTTACAAACAAGTTATACACAAAAGTTATCCACATACCCACAATTTCTATCCACATTTAGTGGGGGAATCTATGTTCGATACAATATATATGGCATCATTTTGACAATATTCACAGGTTGTGGATATATTATGCGTTTTTTCGACTTTATTCAACAACGGTGTTTCACTATACTTATCCACAAAATCGTCAAGAGCCCATTCTACATGCTCATCACAGCTTAAAATTATTTTTTCCACTTATACACAGCTCCTTTTTTTAGCAAAAAAAAGAGGAGAAAGCAAAATCTCCCCTTTGTACGTTTATTATTATACATACACTATATCTGTTGGCTTTTGAGGGTCTGTATCGTGAAGCTCAAATTGCATTCCGACATCAAATCCTTTTCCCTCGAGCGTTTGTGTAACAGACATTTTGGCAAGCTCTTTCATATTATTATCTTGGCTTAAATGAGCAAGATAAATACGTTTTGTTTTATCCCCAATTACATCTGCCATTGCAAGTGCAGCATCTTCATTTGATACGTGGCCGACATCACTTAATATGCGACGTTTTATACTCCACGGATATTTACCCATGCGTAACATCTCTACATCATGGTTACTTTCAAAAATGTACATATCTGCGTTCGAAATGATCCCTTTCATTCGATCACTTACATAGCCTGTATCGGTAATTGTAACAAATTTTTTACCATTATGATGAAATACGTAAAACATTGGTTCAGCAGCATCATGTGATACACCAAATGATTCAACTTCTATATCCCCAAACTGAATCGTCGTTTCCATGTTAAAAATGAACTTTTGTTCTGTTGGAATTTCTCCGATTAAGTGGTTCATTGCTTTCCAAGTTTTTTCATTTGCGTAGATAGGAACTTGATATCTTCTGGCAAGAACTCCAAGACCTTTGATATGATCACTATGCTCATGTGTGACTAGAATTCCTGAAACTTCTTTTATGTCCTTGTTGATTTCATTAAATAAAGACTCCATCGCTTTTCCGCTTAGCCCCGTATCAACTAAAAGCTTAGTTTTCTCCGTCCCAACGTATAACGCATTTCCGGTACTTCCGCTGGCAAGTACACTAAAATGCAAACTCATCAATACTCACTCCATTGTTTTTTATCCATCTTTATTATCTGTCCCTCGATTGCATTTACAAAGTAATCCTGGTGTTCGTTTACAACGATATGCCATGCTGGCGCGATGAATTTTACTCCAGTTGATAATGGGATTACTGTATAATAACCAAAATCAATTTTTGTAATGCGATCACTTGGTTTTAACTCATCTTTAACATATAAATTTTCAATTGCTTTAATTGCTGGTAAAGCCTCTTGTACATTTTTTTTATCGACCATTTCTTTTAAGTTTTCTAGAAACTTTTGTTTATATCCGTAAATCTCATTTTTATCGTTATAATTTAATATAACTACTGAGCTTGAGATATTATAAATAAGCCGATCTTTATAGGTTTGACAGAAATAAATTGTTTTAGTGTTTTGATCTGTTTGACAATAGTGATAGCTATTTCCATTCCAAACATACTCTTTTACAAAATTCTCCAAGAAGAGAGTTCTATTATTCTCTGCAATTGGAACTGGTTTTTTTAACTGACTTTGTAATACATCTTTGTAAATTTGTATATCTTGTCCTTTTCGATCTGCCATTACTTTTTTCGAAAAGTCCTTACTATTGCCGGAAATATAGGATTCCTTCAAAGTATTTTTTGGTAATGTCACATATGTGATATCATTTTCCTTCAACTGCTCCTCAATACTTGACTCCGCCATCGTATCAAACTGATCACTACTTCTCTTTTGATAAAATTGAATCGCTAAAAAGATATCTAAAACTAAAAAAGTTAAAATAAATATTGTTTTGATTCTACTCCAATCCAACAATATTCACCCCAGTTCTGCTAAGCATATCTTGATCGATCTTCTTATATGAATCACCGTAATTAATGATCCAAACAGGCTTCAATTGAATCGCTCTGTTATAGTAAGGCTGATTTATTGTCGTTTTAAAATCATCAAATACCGTCTCATAGCCTAGACTAATATCTTTAATGAGAGATTTATTGATTGACTTGTTATTTGCTATTACTTCCATAATCTGAGAACCAGACAATAACTCTATTTCACTTTCTTTTTTATCCGCTTGAATTCTAAATTTGTACAACGGACGCTTAAACGTTTCAATATCATCTACGCCCCAATTCGTCGTAAGTGTTGCATTATTATAGACCGGTAAATTATTTACAAAAAGTCTAAAAGAAACTTCATTATTTTCTGGTCTGACTCTCGTCAAAATATATCCGTCGGTCCATCCACCATGAGCGTTGATAAAATCAACACTTCTTTGAACTAATATATTTGGACTTTGGTTATTATTATTCTCAGTCGCTGTCGGGTTAACGAATGCAATCGAACGATTTAAAGGTGAAACTGTCATCAATCTAGTACCGTCCGTGTATGTGTCTCCTGAATCAGAGCCCTCTTTTCGAACGTTTGATGGATCACTAAAAATAGCATCTTTTAATTTATCTACATCGATATCTGTTGTTAGGAACTCCATTGTTGTTAACTTAATTGGTTTTTTCGGTAAATAAACCATTTTACCCGATTCTAGCTTGTACTTAACGCTATCAGTAAAGCTATGGTAACTATCTCTTAAATTTTCAACAGATGAAATAATCGAAGAGTTATCAAAAGAAGCCTCATAAAGAATGTTTTGTGCCTCATTCGAAAAATATATTCTAGCTGTAGTATCTGATTTAGCAGATAAAGTGATTATAATTCGGTCAAATAGAACATTTTGTAATCTCTTCGCGTCTAATTTAAGAACTTTGCTTAAAGTCTCAACTGGTACCACAGTTGGAAAGATAATTTCTATTTTATTTTTCCCTTTTGTAATCGACTCGAAAGAAAGCGCGGACGTTTTATTTGTTAAGTTTTCGAAATTTTTAATTTCAGTTTTCTGCAATGCTCTATAAATTGGTGAGATATTATCTTGTTTAGTTGTTACATAATTTTTACTTGATTCATGAACCACTAATAAATTAGGGATTACGATGTCTTTAAAGTCCCTTTTCGCACCTATAGAAACCTTTTGCACATAGTCTGGATTTTCAATAACATCGTATGTTGGTTGATATGACCATAAGCTATATGAAAGAACTAAGCTTACTAAAACAAGAGTAGTTAATATAACTGATTTTATATGTTCTCTTCTCATTCCCACTCATCCTCTTGATCATCAGCCACAGGAAGTGTGAAATAGACAGTAGTGCCCTTTCCTTCTTCACTCTTAGCCCAAATATGACCATCGTGCGCGTAAATCATTTCTTTTGCTAATGCAAGGCCTAGGCCTGTTCCCCCTACTTGTCTTGATCTAGCCTTATCTACTCGATAGAAACGATCAAATATCTTTGATAGGTTTTCTTTTGGAATTCCCATACCTTCGTCAGTAATACTAACTAGAATTTGATCTCTAGACTCCTTAATACGATAAGTTACAGAGCCACCCTCGGGTGAGTACTTTAATGCATTAGAAATGATATTATCTAACACTTGTGTAATTTTGTCTTCATCTATAAATACAAATCTTGTTTTATTAATAAATTCTCGTTTGAATAGTACTTCTTGAGACTTACTCATTTCAAATCGATCAATTATACGATTAAACATTTCTGTGAAATTAACCCAATCCTTCATTAAACGATACTCAGTACTGTCAAGCTTAGATAGTTGTAATAGATCGTTTACTAGCCTAATCATTCGTTCGGTTTCATCTTGGGTTACTTGCAAAAACTTAGGTGCAATTTCTTTATTCCCCCAAGCCCCGTCTGATAAAGCTTCCAAATAGCTTCTCATTGTCGTTAACGGTGTTCTTAATTCATGTGAAACGTTAGCAACAAACTCTCTACGTTCTTGCTCTATTTTTTCCTGCTCAGTCACATCATAGAGAACAGCAATTAGACCGTTAATTTTACCAGACTCTTTTTGAATGATTGAAAAACTAGCACGTAAAATCATAGGTCTTTTATTATCACTATAATCCAACATAATTGAATCTGGTTCATCGTATAAATCATCTAAAGCATTAATCTTTTCGATTCCCAATACTTCTAATATTGATTTGTTTAATACCGTTTCACGTGAAACATTTAGCATCGTTTCGGCTGGATCGTTTAAGAGAATAATCTTACCTCTACGGTCAGTAGCAATTACTCCGTCAGTCATATGCTCCAAAACAGATTGGAGTTTTCTTCTTTCTCCATCCGTAGATGCTCTGGCTTGTTGTAAATTGCGTGAAAGATTATTAAATGATATTGTTAACTCCCCAATCTCATCTTCACTATAGGCTTTTAGTTTACGAGAGAAATTCCCCTTTGCCATTTCCTGAGCCTGTCTTCTTATTTCAGAAATCGGCTTTGTAATAGCTTTAGCTAATAATATACCTAGAATGGATGTGATTGCCACTGCTATAAGTGTTCCAGTTGAAAAGATACGGTTAATTAATTCCATTCTTTCATATGTGCTTTCCATCGATGCACTCGTATAAATGGCCGATACAATTTCGTCGCCTTCCATTACGGGTGTAACAATGATTTTCATTCGATGACCATTTTTCGGATCAATTAATACCTTTTCAGTTCTAGTACCTACTAACAGTGCTCTTTTAATTAAAATATCAGTTGTTCTTCTACCCACTATTGATCGATTATTTGAATCAGAAGTAGCGATTACTTCACTATTTTGGTTAATAACTTTTACCTCTGATATTCCAATATTCTTTCCAAAGTCAGAAACGATTTTTTGGATATTAGCTTTTACCTCAGGATCATCTAACGTTTTCTTTTTTTCATACTCAATTTTAATATTGTAAGCCAATAGCTTAGCTCGTTCATTTATCGCCACAGTAAAACTATTTACCAGTTGTTTTTCAAGTTCTCTTGAAAAATAAACACTGATGATTTGCATAGCGACCAATATTAGTAAGATGTAAACAAGTACAAATTTAAAAACAATTGATTTAAATAAACCAACTTTATTGTAAGCTGCCATTAATCTTGCTCCGGATCACGCAGGTAATATCCTACTCCTCGTCTTGTTACAATAAATAGTGGATAACTTGGATTGTCCTCAATTTTTTCACGAAGTCGACGAATTGTAACGTCAACAGTTCGAACATCTCCGAAATAATCATAGCCCCACACCGTTTGTAATAGGTGTTCTCTCGTCATAACCTGTCCGATATGTTTTGCTAAATAATAAAGTAATTCGAACTCACGGTGGGTTAACTCAATCTTCTCACCACGTTTTGTTACGATATAAGCGTTTGGATTAATAACAAGTGAACCAATAACTACTTCAACTGATTCTTCTTTTTCAGATGTAGTTCCAGCTTGATGTCTTCTTAAATTGGCCTTTACTCTAGCAAGCAGTTCGCGTGTACTAAAAGGCTTCGTAACGTAGTCATCTGCTCCCATTTCTAAACCTAATACTTTATCTAATTCAGAATCTTTTGCTGTAATCATAATGATTGGCATTTCGTGATTCTTTCTAATTTCTCTACACACTTCTAAACCGTCTCTAATCGGTAGCATGATATCTAATAAAACTAGATCGGGAAGGAATTCATCTACTTTTTGTAATGCTTCCTCTCCATCATACGCGCAAACAATTTCAAAACCTTCTTTTTCTAGATTAAACTTTAGTATATCAGCAATTGGTTTTTCATCATCGACTATTAATATTTTCTTATTCATTCCCCGCACTCCTTTTCTAGTCAGTTTTTGCCGCCATCAATTCTATACATATCTTTTGCAATTTACTATTAAATTAGGCAACAAATAAACTATTCATAGTAATTTCGTTTTGTGGATTTCTCTCTAAATATAAAAAGACTACTATCTTAGTGTTATTTTATATCCATATCTACACTAGTTTTTTTTGAAAAAAACCTCTAGCTTGTTGCTAGAGGCCTATTCCACTTATTTCTATTTTAAATTAAGTATGTTTTTTTGTAAAATCGAACTGTTTTTAACTAACCTAAAATTTTTCATTTTTATAAAAAACTGAGGATAAAATAAAAAACTACTGTATATACAGTAGTTTTTATGATGGCTCGGGACGGAATCGAACCGCCGACACGAGGATTTTCAGTCCTCTGCTCTACCGACTGAGCTACCGAGCCATTATATGGCGGTCCCGACCGGGATCGAACCGGCGATCTCCTGCGTGACAGGCAGGCATGTTAACCGCTACACCACGGGACCAATATTTGTTTTATAAAAGGATGACCCGTACGGGACTCGAACCCGTGTTACCGCCGTGAAAGGGCGGTGTCTTAACCGCTTGACCAACGGGCCACATTAATTTGAAAAGATGAGCCATGAAGGATTCGAACCTTCGACCCTCTGATTAAAAGTCAGATGCTCTACCAACTGAGCTAATGGCTCACAATTATATATAAACTTCATAAACTAAGTACTAGTCATGACGACAAGATTTATCTTATCATACTTTCTAATAAATTTGCAATAGTTTTTTTAAAATAAAATAATAAAAGCCCTTAAAAGTTTTATTTAAGGGCTTTTTTATTATATTAAGCTCCGTAAACGTTACGTACGATATTAGTTTGGTTACGATCTGGACCTACAGAGAATACAGATAACGGAATACCTACTAATTGTGAAACACGTTCTACATAATGTCTCGCATTTACTGGTAGTTCATTAAGTGTTTTTACTCCTGTAATATCTTCTGTCCAACCTGGAAGTTCTTCATAAACTGGTTCACATTCTGCAAGCTGTTTTAAGCTAGCTGGGAACTCAGTGATTGTTTCTCCACGGAATTTGTATGCTACACAAATTTTCACAGTCTCTAGACCTGTTAATACGTCAATAGAGTTAAGTGATAAATCAGTAATACCGCTAACTCGACGAGCATGACGAACTACTACGCTATCAAACCAACCAACACGTCTTGGTCTTCCAGTAGTTGTACCGTATTCACGACCTACTTCTCGAATTGTATTTCCGATTTCATCGAATAGCTCAGTTGGGAAAGCACCTTCACCAACACGAGTAGTATAAGCTTTACATACACCAACAACGTGATTAATTTTTGTTGGGCCAACACCAGAACCAATTGTTACTCCACCTGCAACTGGGTTAGAAGAAGTAACGAATGGGTATGTACCTTGGTCAATGTCTAACATTACACCTTGAGCACCTTCAAATAATACACGTCTTCCACCATCAATTGCATCATTTAATACAACAGAAGTATCACAAACGTATTTTTTAATTTGTTGTCCGAACTCATAATATTCTTCAAAAATGTCTTCAATATTTAATGAATTAGAATCATACATTTTTTCAAATAAGTTATTTTTCTCTTCAAGATTACGCTTTAATTTATCGTAAAACTCTTCTTTATCTAAAAGGTCTGCCATACGGATTCCTACACGAGCAGCTTTATCCATATAAGCTGGTCCAATACCTTTTTTAGTAGTACCAATTTTATTATCACCTTTACGCTCTTCTTCTAGCTCATCTTGTTTTAAATGATAAGGCAAGATAACGTGAGCACGGTTACTAATACGTAAGTTATCAGTTGAAACACCTTTATCATGTAAGTATGCTAGCTCTTGAACTAAAGCTTTAGGATCTACAACCATACCATTTCCAATTACACAGATTTTATCTGAGAAGAAAATACCTGATGGAATTAAATGAAGTTTGTACTTTTCACCATTAAAAACGATTGTATGACCTGCATTGTTACCACCTTGATACCTAGCAACTACTTCTGCTTGTTGTGATAAAAAGTCAGTAATTTTTCCTTTTCCTTCGTCTCCCCATTGAGAACCAACTACTACTACTGATGACAATGTACTGCACCTCCGATTAAAAATACGCTATTTCCGAACTAAAACCAAAACTAGTATATCAAACTTACGGAATTTGTCAATAAATCTCTTGAATTATTTCTTTTCTAAGTTTTATTTGTTCGTAATTACTTAAATAAAGAATTTAATAAAAATAGTTTACCCTAACAAAAAAAAATAATCACATAGATTCACTATGTGATTATTTTTTAGATGGTTTCCGCTAAGCACCAGGTGCATGCTCATCTTCAAACCTTCGTTCTAGATTTACGAACTTGTTATATTCTTTTACGAATGCTAATGAAACGGTACCTACTGGACCATTCCTTTGTTTAGCAATAATGATTTCAATAATATTTTTATTCTCTGATTCTTTATCATAGTAATCGTCACGGTATAAGAATGCAACAATATCAGCATCTTGCTCAATACTTCCCGATTCACGAATATCAGACATCATCGGACGTTTATCCTGTCTCGATTCTACGCTACGTGACAGCTGAGATAAGGCTATTAGTGGCACCTTTAGTTCCCTCGCCAGTCCTTTAAGTGATCGCGAAATTTCGGATACTTCTTGTTGACGATTTTCGCCGCTTTTTCCGTTACCTTGAATTAGCTGTAAATAATCAATTAAGATCATACCTAAACCATGCTCTTGTTTCAATCTTCTACACTTAGCTCGTATGTCATTTACTCTTATACCAGGTGTATCATCAATATAGATACCTGTTCCTGCAAGGCTACTAGCAGCCATTGTGAGCTTATTCCAGTCCTCTTGTTCGAGATTACCTGTACGCAATGCCTGTGCGTTAATATTCCCCTCTGCGCAAAGCATACGCATAACAAGTTGATCTGACCCCATCTCTAGACTAAAGATAGCTACGTTTTCATCTGTTTTTGTTGCTACGTTTTGTGCAATATTCAACGCAAAGGCTGTTTTACCTACTGAAGGTCGGGCTGCTACTATGATTAAATCATTTGGCTGAAAACCTGCAGTCATACGATCTAGATCAGTAAAGCCTGTTGGCACACCTGTGGTTTCACCACGTTGATTAAACAATGTCTCAATTTTACTAAATGTAGTAAATACTACATCTTTAATGCTTTGAAAGCCTGAAACGCTTGTGCGCTGTGATACTTGTAAAATACTTTTTTCAGCTTCATTTAAAACGACATCTACTGGGACATCTGGCGCATAGCTTTCCGTCACAATATTTGTAGCCGTTCTAATTAATTTTCTTAAAGTAGATTTTTCTTCAACGCTCTTCGCATAATATTCAACGTTAGATGCCGTTGGTACTGAAGCCAACAAATCATTTAAGTATGATACTCCTCCTACTTCTTCTAGCACTCCTTGATTAGCCAGTTCAGAAGTTAGTGTAATAACATCTAGAGGTTCATTTCTTGAAGCAATCTTAAGCATCGCTTCAAATAGTCTTTGATGGGCAGCCCGATAAAAGTCATCTGGTAAAAGCCGTTCTGAAGTTGAGATTAAAGCCTCTGAGTCTAACAATATGGCCCCTAATACTGCCTGTTCAGCTTCTATATTCTGTGGTGGAGTACGATCATTTAGCAAATCACTCATTTATAGTCCTCCAGATGCTTGTTTTTCTTATTGTTCTTTTACGTGTACTTTTAAAGTTGCACTAACTTCAGGATGCAATTTTACTTTAATGTTTGTAACGCCAAGTCCTCTAATTGCATCATTCATTTCAAACTTGCGCTTATCTAATTTAATACCATGTACTTTTTGAAGCTCATCTGCAATTTGTTTACTTGTGATCGAGCCAAAAAGACGACCACCTTCACCAGACTTAGCTTTTAACTCAACAGTTAATGCTTCAATGTTCTCTTTTAGTTTTTTACAATTTTCTAATTCAATTTGTGCATCTTTTACTTCTTTATTTTTTTTCGCTTCAAGCGTTTTTACGTTACCTGCAGTAGCCTCAACTGCGTCTCCATTTTTGATTAAGAAGCTCGCATAGCCATCTGCAATATTTTTAGTTTCCCCTTTTTTACCTTTTCCTTTTACATCTTTTAAGAAAATTACTTTCATTTGTTCGTTCTCCCTTCAATGTATTGATCAATTATTTCCAATAAGCTCTGTTCTACTTCTTTAACTGAAGAAGATTCAATTTGTGCGGCTGCATTGGTTAAATGACCGCCTCCGCCTAGCTCTTCCATTATCAATTGTACATTTATATTACCTAATGAACGACTGCTAATGCTAACAATATTATCCGATCTTTTTGCAATTACAAACGACGCAATGACATCAGTCATCGTTAATAAGGTGTCTGCAGCTTTTGCAATTAATACTTGTTCGTAATTCACATTATCTTTTCCATAACTAATTGCAAAGCCGTTTTTGTACATATAGGCCTCTTCAATTAATTCTGCTTTGCGTATATATTCATTCATATCTTGTTTTAGTAAATTTTGTACTAGAATTGTATCTGCTCCATTAGTTCGCAAGTATGACGCTGCATCAAATGTTCTAGCCCCTGTTCGGAAAGTGAAACTTTTTGTATCAACAATAATACCTGCGAGTAAAGCTGTTGCCTCAAGCATATTCAATTTAATTTTCTTGGGCTGATACTCTAATAACTCAGTAACTAATTCTGCAGTAGAGGAAGCATATGGCTCCATATAGACTAAAATTGCGTCTTTAATGAAATCCTCGCCTCTTCGGTGATGGTCTATAACAACTATTTTATCTGTTTTATCTAAAAGTGATTCTTCTTCAACCATTGTTGGTCTATGAGTATCCACTACGATTATTAATGTATCTTCAGAAATAAGTTCCTTTGCTTTTTCAGATGAAATAAAACAAGACATAAATTGTTCGTTTTTGCCCATTTCCCTCATCAAACGATTAACACTTCGATCTACTTCGTCTTTATTAATTACGACATAGCCATCCACTTCATTATGCATGACCATTTTCAAGATACCGACCGCTGAACCAAGTGCATCCATATCCGGTAACTTATGACCCATTATCATAACATTAGCGCTACTTTTCATTAAATCTCTTAAAGCATGAGAGATCACTCTTGCTCTAACTCTTGTTCTCTTCTCGACTGGGTTTGTTTTCCCACCGAAAAATTTTACTTTTCCATTAATGTTTTTAACAGTTACTTGGTCCCCCCCACGCCCTAGTGCCAAATCCAGACCAGATTGTGCAAGTTGGCCAAGCTCCGTTAAGTTTAAACTTCCAACACCGACGCCAACACTTAGCGTAAGTGGTAAATTTCGTTTAGTTGTTTCTTCTCTTACTTGATCTAAAATGGAAAATTTATTATTCTCTAATACGCCAAGAATACCTTCATTTAAGACTGCACTATATCGATCTGATGACACTCTCTTTAAGAAAATCCCATGGTTGTTAGCCCAACTATTTAACATAGTTGTTACTGCACCATTTACACTTGAACGCTCTTGGTCATCTAATCCCTGTGTCATTTCATCGTAATTATCTAGTAAAATAATTCCGATTACTGTTCTTTGATCTTCATATAATTTTTCCAACTGGGCCTGTTCAGTTACATCAAATAAATAAATATAACGCGCTTCTCTTTTAATTACTACACGGTACGTTCTTTTATTTATTATTAATACATCTTCTTTTTTCTCTTTTTTTGAAATTAAAGCCATTAAACCTTCAGATAGATCATATATGTGTTTACCAATCAGTGAACGATCGTCTAAAATATTTAAAATATACTGGTTGCCCCATTCAATATGGTACTCTCTATCGTAAAGTAATACTCCAATTGGCATTTCTGTAATTGCTTCGTTACTTAAATTCCTTACTCTCGACATAATTGATTCTATATACATATCTAAAACATAGCGATATTTTATCTCTAATTTAACAACCAGAAATATCACGCATAAAAAAATAATGATAAAAATGATCCCTATGTTAGGTTTTATATAGACTACAGTTCCGATGAGAAATATTGAAAGAGCAGTTAAAAGATAGACGGGTATAAGAAACATCTGTTTCTTATGAAAATCTTGCATAAGTTCAACCCCTAAATCAAATAAAATCTAACTTCCATATTAAAGATTATTCGCACATAATCAGTTAAATAGCACATGTGAAATATTAATTTCTTCTTCTATTAAATATTCCAATTGAAACGATTCCAATTAATAAAACTATACTAGTTAATGCTTGGACAAAAAGACTCACAATCAAAATAGTCGTTGGGATCGCTTTAGAAAACTGTTTTAAATAACTAAAATAATATATTGATGCATACCCTTGAATGACAAGTAAAATCTGAAGAACAAAAATCATGTTAGTGACTGCGGTATTGAGGAAACTACCTGGTGTTAACTGAAAAAATGAAACAAACATTACGATTAAAAAGATCCACATAAATCCTACAGGGAGCCTAAACTCTCTAAAAGGTTTGAATTTTGGAATTTTATAACCAAGTCTTCTTATTAATGGAAAGGTTACTAACTGAGTTAAGAAGGCAAGTATAAAACTAGTCATTAATAGTAACGAAGGGAGCAATGTAGGGACTAACTTAATAGTATTAATAAGATTATTTAAAGCATCATCATTAGTTTTTGTACCAAGGCTGGCACTAAGTTCCTTACTTTTTTCAATTGCTTCCGTTAGCAGATCAATATTCTGTTTAACTATGTCAATATGAAAAACTGCTTTAGATAGTATGTACAGAAGTACGGTATGTATTAAATATAAAAAGGTACTAGTAAGTAAAATCTCGCCTTTACTTCTCTCATTCTTTATTAAATACCCAATTGCAATTCCAACTGTCGAATACATTAAAGTAACAGGGAGTAAAGAGAAGGAAGTAATAACAAGTGTCAATCCAAGTGCCACACAACATATTAGAAGTGACTCTTTGATTGTATATTTAATACTAAGAATAATAAATGGCAGTGGCATAAGGAAAGCCATTATTAATGAGAGAAATGGTACGAACCTAAATATTAGTAACAGTACTGAATAGATTGCTAAGAGTACTGCACCTTCAGTAATAAAGCGGGTTGATTTCAAAATTTAGCTCCTTTCAACTACTTCTACTTATTTACGATAAGCATACTATTTCTTATTTTACCATAAAATTTATTTTTTCATAAATACAAAAAAAGTACAGCACGAGAATGCTGTACTTTTTATTATGCAGCTTATTCAGCTACGTATGGTAATAAAGCCATTTGACGAGAGCGTTTGATCGCGATCGTTAATTTGCGTTGGTATTTCGCAGAAGTACCAGTTACACGACGAGGTAAAATTTTACCACGCTCAGAAACGAAACGTTTTAATAACTCAGTATCTTTGAAGTCGATTGTAGTGATGCCATTTGAAGTAAAGTAACAAACTTTACGACGTTTAGCGCGTCCACCTTTACGTCCACCCATTGCCATTGTTATTTCCCTCCTCTACTTAAAAATTTGTTTTTTAGTAATGCTTTTCGTTCGGCATTACCTTGTTTTTATTATTTAGAAAGGAAGATCGTCATCAGTAATATCAATCGTTTTGCTTGTCCCACCAAATGGATCATCATTAAAGCTAGGCTTTTGAGATGGTGCTTCGAAAGGATTTCCAGCGTTAAAACCTTGATTTTGTTGGTTCGAACCGAATGAACCACCTTGGTTACCTGACGCATTTCTTGGTTCTAAGAATTGAACAGAGTCGGCTACAACTTCAGTTACATATACTCTCTTACCATCTTGACCATCGAAACTTCTAGTTTGAATACGACCTTCAACACCAGCTAAACTTCCTTTTTTCAAGAAGTTTGCTACGTTTTCAGCAGGTTTTCTCCAGATTACACAGTTAATAAAATCTGCGTCTCTTTCGCCTTGCTGATTTGAGTAGGTACGATTCACCGCTAGAGTAAATGTTGCCACGGCAACCCCACTTGGCGTATAACGTAAATCTGGATCCTTTGTTAGGCGACCTACAAGTACAACACGATTAATCATCTGATTCCTACCTCCCTAAAGCTTTTAAAAATATTATTTTTCTTCTTCACGAATAACGATGTGGCGGATGATATCTTCGCTGATTTTCGCTAAACGATCGAATTCTTGTACAGCTTCTGATTTAGCAGAAACGTTTACAAGCATGTAGTGTCCATCACGGAAATCGTTAATTTCATAAGCTAAACGACGTTTACCCCACTCTTTAACGTTTGTGATTTCTGCACCTTGTTCAGTTAAAACGCTGTTGAAACGCTCAACTAATGCTTTTTGTGCCTCGTCTTCCATGTTTGGACGAACGATGTACATGATTTCGTATTTATTCATCACAATGTCACCTCCTTTTGGTCTAACGGCCCAATTAAGGGCAAGGAGCAATTTTATTAATCACTCACGAGTTAAAATTATAGCATAGTTTTTTTTAGATAGCAAATCAATAATTGAGTTGCTTATTTATTAAACATTGAAACGGAAGTGCATTACATCTCCGTCTTGAACAATATACTCTTTACCTTCTAAACGTACTTTACCAGCTTCTTTTGCTGAAGTCATGTTACCGTAATTCGCTAAATCTTCATATGAAACTGTTTCTGCACGGATAAACCCACGTTCAAAGTCAGTATGGATTACGCCAGCGCATTGTGGAGCTTTCATGCCTTTTTTGAATGTCCAAGCTCTTACTTCTTGTACACCTGCTGTAAAATAAGTAGCTAGTCCTATTAAAGAATAAGCTGCACGAATTAATTGATCTAAACCTGATTCTTCAATCCCTAGCTCTTGAAGGAATGTGCGCTTTTCTTCGTCATCTAGCTCAGCAATTTCTTCTTCAATTTTCGCACTAATTACAATTACTTGTGAACCTTCTTCTGCTGCAAATGCTTTTACTCTTTCAACATATTCGTTATCTGAAGAATCTGCAAGATCATCTTCGCCAACGTTTGTAATGTAAAGCATTGGTTTTGTCGTTAATAAGTGTAATCCTTTTACTAATTTCATTTGCTCTTCTGTAAACTCTACTGAACGAGCTGGCTTATCACTTTCAAATGCATCTCTTAATTTCACTAAAATTTCATGCTCATAAGATGCATCTTTGTCTTTTTGCTTTGCTAATTTTGCTACACGATCAATACGTTTTTCAACTGATTCTAAGTCTGCAAGAATTAACTCTAAGTTAATTGTCTCAATATCTGCAATTGGATCAACTTTTCCGGATACGTGAGTAATATTATCGTCTGCAAAACAACGAACTACTTGGCAAATTGCGTCTACTTCACGAATATGAGATAAAAACTTGTTTCCTAAACCTTCACCCTTACTTGCACCTTTTACGATTCCTGCGATATCAGTAAATTCAAAAGTTGTTGGAACAGTTTTTTTAGGCTGAACTAATTCAGTTAATTTGTCTAAACGATAATCCGGTACTTCTACTACACCTACGTTTGGATCAATTGTACAAAAAGGATAGTTTGCTGATTCAGCACCAGCTTGTGTAATTGCATTAAATAATGTCGACTTTCCTACGTTTGGTAAACCTACGATACCTGCTGTTAATGGCATATTTTCCACTCCTATACGAACTTAGTTAATCTTTCACAATTATATTGATTTCGAAAAAAAATAACAAGGAAATATTATTTCTAAACATACGAAAGGTATCTAATATGAGCATTCCTTAAAATTGCTCTACTAGATACCCCTTTGATTTTAAAAGTCGGCCTACTCTTCAGCTCGAACTAAAACCTTTTTTAATTTTCGGGAGAACTCTCGGCGTGGTATCAACACGCTATGCTCGCACCCCTCACACTTTAAACGAATATCCATACCCATTCGAATAATTTTCCATCTGTTCTCACCACATGGGTGAGGTTTTTTCATTTCAACTATATCGTTTAGATTAAAAGATTTTTCTTCCACGCTAAAATTTCACATCCTTAAAATAGTAGCATACAAACTATACATTCGCATTTTCATTTTTAGTTTCTGGTTGTTTATATAATACCATTTTTGGATACGGCATATCTATGTTATTTCTTGCAAGTACTTCCTTAATTTCTTTTCGAATTGCTCTAGAAATTTTAAACTGTGTCATAGCTTTAACTTCCGAAGCGATTCGTAATGTTACTTCTGTTGGCCCTAAATTTTGTATTCCAAGAAACTCTGGAGCCTTTACCATATCTTCATATCGATCTGGCATTGTTTCTAAATGTTCTTCAATTACACTTTGCGCGTGTTCAATATCGCCTTCATATGAAATGCTAATATCTACTAAGGCAACTGCATTATGTAATGAAAAATTGGTTACTTCCGTAATCATTCCATTTTGAATAATATGAAGTTCACCAGTTGAGCTTCTAATTTTTGTTGTCTTTAATCCAATTGATTGTACCGTTCCTTCAAAGGTTTGAATTCTTATATAGTCACCAACTGAAAACTGATCTTCAAACAAAATGAAAAATCCAGAAATGATATCTTTTACTAAGCTTTGTGCACCAAAACCGATTGCTACACCACCAATTCCGGCCCCAACTAAAAGCCCTTTAATTTCAACTCCAAATATCGGAAGAATGGTCAAGGCAGCAATAAAAAATACTACATAGGCAATTATATTTTCCATCAGCTTTATAAGTGTTACAGATCTTCTTTCTGATACTTGTAATGGACCCCTAGCATTGACCTTTAATAGATTACGGATTAACTTTCTTCCGAGTTTCACAGCCAAAACTGAAGCTATGATAATTAAGGCTATTTTTATTGACGAACGAAAAATGGTGTCCCATTGTTCTGGCGTTAACATACTTTGTTTAATTGTCTTTTCGGCTGTCTCTATTGTATCCGCCGCGTTATTCATTTTATGCTTTCCCCCTATTTTATTTCAAATGACTTCAAACGTAATACTAAACGAATTGTCATTTTAAAACTACAAATATAAACAAATGTAATAATAGTTTAATTTAATAACAAAGATTTGGTGACTAAAGTATAAATTGTTTAAATTTTGCATAAACTAATACTACTCTCTTAAATGAAAAGTAGGCGATATTATGCAATTTTCGGCAAATCCTTTGCGTAACCTATTTAAGGATGACTATTCAGTGTTTTTAGATGATGATAACGCTATTAATCGATTTGCAGATCGTTTATGTAAGTCGCTTCCAAGTTTACACAATAAGGAAATTGTTTTTGTTTGCATTGGAACTGACCGTTCTACTGGAGACTCACTAGGTCCTCTAGTTGGAACTATGTTAGGAGAATTAAACTTAAGTAGGTTTCGTTATTATGGTACTCTCGATGAGCCAATTCATGCGTTAAATCTTTCAGAACAGCTCGAAAGAATTAAAGGGAAGTATAACAATCCGTTTATTGTTGCTGTAGACGCATGCTTAGGTCGCGTGAAAAGTATTGGCAGTGTACGTTTATCCAATGGACCACTAAAACCTGGCGCCGCTATGAAGAAAGAATTACCTCTGGTTGGTGAGATTAATTTAACTGGAGTAGTAAATGTTAGTGGGTTTATGGAATTCTATGTTCTACAAAACACTAGGCTAAGTCTCGTTATGAAGATGGCTAAGTTTATTGCAAATTCAATAAAAGAAACTGAAACAAGACATGCGTGCCAATTAGAATTTTAGTGTAATAGAATAATAACTTTCAATTATAAAACAATAAAAAGCAAGGGAATATTAAATGCATCGGATGAGCCAACACAGTTAATATTCCCTAATAATGACTTATTTTATAATTGAAAGGATTCTTTCCAAATCTTCTTTATTAAAGAATTGAATTTCTATTTTCCCTTTATCTTTAACTGACTTTATTTTAACTGAGGTCCCAAACTTTTCTTGTAAAACATCTTCATACTCACTAAAGAATACGTTCTTATTTGAAGTTTTCTTTGGTGTTTCACGTGAAACATTTTCATTTAAATCATTAACTAGTGCTTCAACCTCACGAACACTAAGATTTTTTTCGATTACCTTTAATGCAGTACTTTCGATTAATCCTTTTCGCTTAAGGCCTAGAAGTGCTCTTCCATGTCCCATAGAGAGAGTGCCTTCCTCAACCATCTTTTGAACAGAGTTGGGTAATGTTAAGATTCTTAAATAGTTGGCAATATGAGGTCGACTTTTGCCAAGTCTCTTTGCCAATTGCTCTTGAGTTAAATGTAATTGTTCAATTAAGGTTTGATATGCTTCAGCTTCTTCTAGAGGATTTAAATCATCTCGCTGTAAATTTTCTAATACAGCTAACTCCATCATTTGTTCTTCGGAAAGTTCTCTAACAATAACTGGTACTGTATTTAGACCTGCGTTTTTTGCTGCACGGTATCGTCTTTCTCCAGCAACAATTTGAAAACCTTTTATACTTTTTCTAGCTATGATTGGTTGAAGAATTCCATGTTCAATCACAGATTGAGTTAACTCTAACATCGCTGCTTCGTCAAATACTTTGCGAGGCTGATATGGGTTAGGTCTAAGTTCTTTAAGTTCAATTTCTTGAACTAACTCTTCTTGTTGATTAATATCTTGAAAAAATGCTCCAATACCTTTGCCTAAACCTTTAGCCATTATCAATCACTTCCTTTGCTAGATCGAGATAAACTTCTGCACCTCTAGACTTTGGATCATATGTAATGATCGGTTTACCGTGACTTGGTGCTTCGCTTAAGCGTACATTTCTTGGAATAATTGATTTATAGACGCGATCTTGAAAATATTTTTTTACTTCTTCAATAACTTGAAGCCCTAAATTTGTACGAGCATCTAGCATTGTTAATAACACGCCTTCGATTGCTAAATTTTTATTTAAATGTTTTTGAACTAAACGGACTGTACTTAATAATTGGCTTAATCCTTCAAGTGCGTAATACTCGCACTGTACTGGAATAATAATAGAATCAGATGCGGTTAACGAATTTAAAGTTAATAACCCTAATGACGGAGGACAATCTATTAAAATATAATCATAGTTACCTTTTACAGTATCTAAGGCACGTTTTAATCGTACTTCTCTTGAAATAGTAGGTACTAACTCAATTTCTGCTCCAGCAAGTTGAATTGTTGCTGGAATAATATCGAAATTTGGAATAGCAGTGTTTAAAATGACATTTTTCGCCTCTACATCATCAACTAATACATTGTACACACACTGATTAACATCAGCTTTTTCAATTCCAATACCACTAGTTGCATTACCTTGAGGATCTATATCGACCAGTAATACTTTTTTTCCTAAATGAGCTAAGCAGGCACTTAAGTTAACAGATGTTGTAGTCTTGCCAACACCACCTTTTTGATTAGCTATAGAGATTACTTTAACCACTATGTAATCTACTCCTTCCACAACAAACAATTCTTATTTTCTATTTTACCATGAATAGAATCATCATTGTGTTTAGATTTAAAAATGGATAAAAAAAATTCACCACTGAAAAAGGGTGAATTAAATCTTATTTCTTTGGAATTTTAATTGTTATTTGATAATACTCATCATGTTCTTCTTCTTGACTATCAATATTCATACCGGTTTTAGTGACCATTTGTAAAGACTCTCGGATCGTATTCATCGCTATTCTAATATCTTTACTAATAGCTTTGAATTTCCGTTTAGGCTTTGGTTTTTTTTCTGTCGTTTCTGTAAGTAACATTACTACTCGATCTTCCGTTTGTTTTACATTTAATTGTTTTTCAATTATTTCGTGAAGAAGAGTTATTTGTAATTGTGGTAGCTTTAATGGAATAAGAGCTCGAGCATGACGTTCCGTTATTGACTTGTCCAATAAGGCCTGTTGTATTTCCCCGGGAAGTTTCAATAATCTTAATTTATTTGCAACAGTCGATTGACCTTTGCCCAATCGTTGAGCTAGTGCTTCTTGGGTTAAGTTATGTAAATCAATTAATTTTTGGTAAGCGACAGCTTCTTCGAAAGGAGATAATTCTTCACGTTGTAAATTTTCGATCAGAGCAACAGAAGCGGTCTCTGTGTCATTAAACGCCTTTACAATTGCAGGAATTGTGTCCCAACCTAAAGATGAAACTGCCCTGAATCTTCTTTCCCCGGCAATTATTTCATAAAATTTTGGTCTAATTTCCCTAACGACAATTGGTTGAATAATGCCATGAGTTCGAATCGTTAGCGCTAATTCTTTAATTTTTTCATCATCAAAGAATGTTCTAGGCTGATACTGATTCGGTACAATTTCTGATACTGGAATTTGGCGTATAACTTCATTACTTGAAGCAGAATCCTGAATATCATCATTTTCCTTTTCTGATAAGCCAAATAACCTAGATAATGTGCTTTTCAATGTGATTCCCACCCTTTTAGAATTTCGTTCACAATAGAATAAACATAACAAATGTTTCACGTGAAACATTTGTTAGTTTATCATATTAAATTTCTAACGGTTCTTTACCTGGAGTACCCGGTTTGCGAGGGTACTTAGTTGGTGTTTTACGTTTCTTTTCTACTATAACAATATTTCGATCACTATCTTCGCCTGGAAGAGTAAAATGATTAATAGATTTAACTTTTCCGCCAAGAGTTTTAATTGCATACTCCGCTTTATCTAACTCTTCATGGCCCGCAGCACCTTTTAGTGCAACAAAGTAGCCATCTTGTTTAACGAGTGGTAAGCATAGTTCAGTTAAAACTGACATTCTAGCAACAGCTCTGGCTGTTACAACATCAAAAGATTCTCTCATACCAGGTCTTTTAGCAAAAGTTTCAGCTCGATCATGAATAAATGTTACATTTTCTAATTGTAATTCCTTCGCTAAATGATTTAAAAATGTAATCCTTTTTTGAAGGGAGTCAACGATTGTTAGACGGATAGATGGGAAACATATTTTAATTGGAATAGAAGGGAAGCCCGCTCCTGCACCAATATCACATATAGTCATCTCATCATCAAAATTGAAATAGAAGGAAGCGCTAATCGAATCATAAAAATGCTTTAAATACACTTCTTCTTCTTCTGTAATAGCAGTTAAGTTCATTTTATTGTTCCACTCAACTAATGTGTGGAAATATATATCAAATTGTTTTAATTGAAATTCTGATAATTGAATCCCTTTATCTTTAAGTGCAGCGATAAATTGTTCTTTATTCACTAGTAATTCCCCTATCTATTATTAGTTCGATATTCTTGCAATTTTTCCTTGTTCTAAATAAACAAGTAGGATTGAAATATCTGCAGGATTAACACCAGATATACGAGAAGCCTGACCAACTGATAATGGACGCACTTGCTCAAGCTTTTGTCTTGCCTCAGTAGCAAGGCCATGAATAGCTTGATAATCGATATTTTCAGGGACTTTCTTTAAATCCATTTTCTTCATACGTTCTACTTGATTAAGTGACTTTTCAATATAGCCTTCATATTTAATCTGTATTTCAACTTGCTCTTTTACATCTGAATGTAACTCTTTTTCAGATGGAGAAACAGTTTCTATATGTCCATAAAGCATTTCAGGTCGACGTAGAAGATCAGCCGCTTTAATTCCATCTTTTAGTTCACTACCACCATTTTGAGCAATTAATTCCTGTACTTCTTTGGTTGGTCTTAATTGAGTAGTTTTTAAACGTTCTATTTCTTCCTCAATTAACATTTTCTTTTGTTCAAATTCAGCATATCTTTCATCAGATATTAGGCCAAGTTTTTTACCTATTTTCGTTAAACGTAAATCTGCATTATCATGACGTAGTAATAAGCGATATTCCGCTCTAGAAGTAAGAAGACGGTATGGTTCATTTGTCCCTTTCGTTACTAGGTCATCTATTAAAACGCCAATGTATGCTTCAGAGCGATCTAAAATTAACTCTTCTTTATCTAAAGAACGACATGCAGCGTTAATACCTGCCATTAAACCTTGGCCAGCTGCCTCTTCATAACCTGATGTACCGTTAATTTGACCTGCAGTATATAAGTTCTTAATTGGTTTAAGTTCTAATGTCGGCCATAATTGTGTAGGAACAATTGCATCATATTCAATTGCGTATCCAGTTCTCATCATTTGAACATTTTCTAGACCTGCAATCGAACGCAGCATTTTTTCTTGTACGTCTTCAGGTAAACTAGTCGATAAACCTTGAACATACACTTCTTGAGTATTTCTACCTTCTGGCTCTAAGAAAATTTGATGTCTCGGTTTATCATTAAATCGGACAACTTTATCTTCAATTGAAGGACAATAACGAGGTCCTGTTCCTTTAATCATACCAGAATACATCGGCGAACGGTGTAAGTTATCGTCGATGATCTGATGTGTATTTTCACTCGTATATGTTAACCAACAAGGAATTTGCTCAGTTTCAACTGGTTCTGTTTCGAACGAAAACGCGCGAGGCACTTCATCTCCTGGTTGTATCTCTGTTTTTGAGTAATCAATACTATGACTATTTACACGTGGAGGCGTACCTGTTTTAAAACGAACAAGTTCAATTCCTAATTCCTCTAAATGCTCAGAAAGCTTAATCGCCGGTTGTTGATTATTAGGCCCGCTTGAGTATTTTAATTCTCCTACAATAATTTCTCCGCGTAAGAATGTACCAGTTGTAATAACAACTGTCTTCGAACGATAGATAGCCCCAGTTTGTGTAATTACTCCAGTGCATTGTCCATCTTCCACAATTAGTCGTTCAACTAGTCCTTGTTTTAGTGTTAGGTTTTCCGTATCTTCAATCGTCTTCTTTAATTCATGTTGATAGGCAAATTTATCTGCTTGTGCACGTAAAGCACGTACAGCAGGGCCTTTTCCTGTATTTAACATTCTCATTTGAATATGCGTTTTATCGATATTTCGACCCATTTCGCCACCGAGCGCATCAATTTCACGTACAACGATCCCCTTGGCAGGTCCACCTACCGATGGATTACATGGCATAAATGCTACCATATCAAGATTTATTGTTAGCATTAATGTTTTTGCACCCATACGAGCAGACGCTAATCCAGCTTCACATCCAGCATGACCAGCGCCAATAACGATTACATCATAATTGCCTGCTTCAAAACTCATTTTTTCTCCTCCTAACCATTTTATTTTCCTAAACAGAACTGAGAAAATAGCTGGTTGATTAAACTTTCCTGAACTGTATCTCCGACAATTTCACCTAACAACTCCCAAGCTCTTGTTAAGTCAATTTGTACTAAATCAATTGGCATACCACTATTCATTGCCTCAATCGCATCATTAATCGTCTGTTCCGATTGTTTTAGTAGTGCAATATGTCTAGCGTTTGATAAATAAGTTAAATCTTGCGCTTCAATTTGGCCTTCAAAATATAAGTCTGCAATCGCCTTTTCTAAATCATCAATTCCTTTTTCCTCTTTTAAAGAAGTTGTTACAATTGTAGCATTGCCAACTAATTCTTTTACTTCATTCATATCAAGCTTTTGTGACAAATCCGTTTTATTAATAATAATGATTACATCTTTATTGCTCATTTCAGCAAATAAATTACGGTCCTCTTCACCTAAGTGTTCGTTATTATTTAATACAAATAAAACAAGATCAGCCAGATTTAGTACCTTTTTCGACCTTTCGACACCAATCGCCTCTACAACATCTTTCGTTTCACGAATACCCGCTGTATCAATTAGTCGTAGTGGTACACCTTTTACATTTACATATTCTTCAATTACATCGCGTGTTGTACCAGGGATATCAGTTACAATTGCCTTACTTTCTTGCACAAGCGTATTTAAAAGAGAAGACTTTCCGACATTTGGTCTTCCTATAATGACAGTAGAAAGTCCTTCACGTAAAATTTTACCTTGTCTCGATGTTTCTAAAAGTTTCTGTATCTCAATTCGAACTGTTTTAGCTTTTTCAATTAAAACAGTATTTGTCATTTCTTCAACATCATCATATTCAGGATAATCTATATTCACTTCAATATGAGCAAGAATCTCTAGCAATGTTTGTCTTAAGCTATTCACTAGCTTTGATAAACGACCTTCGACTTGGTTCATTGCAATGGCCATTGCTCGATCAGTTTTAGAACGAATTAAGTCCATTACCGCTTCAGCCTGAGATAAGTCGATTCGGCCATTTAGAAATGCTCGTTTTGTAAATTCACCGGGCTCAGCTAATCTAGCCCCTTGCGAAAGTACTAACTCAAGTACCTTATTAACCGAAAAAATTCCACCATGACAATTTATTTCGACAACATCCTCACGTGTGAACGTCTTTGGCGCTCTTAAAACCGAGACCATAACTTCCTCAACAGTATTACCAGAAGTAGGATCAACTAGATGGCCGTAATGAATTGTATGTGAGTCAACTATATTTAAATCTTTTTCTTTGAATAACTTATTTGCTATTTGAACAGCTTCGTCACCACTTAGACGAACGATGGCAATAGCACCTTCGCCTTTTGGCGTCGATATTGCTGTAATTGTATCGAATTCCATAAAAAATCACCTCGGAGCATGTTAAACGAAAGTCAACATGTTACTTCTAAATCTATAGCATAGCATAAAGAATTTTATAAATGAATGTTTTTATATTATAACCGTACGAAAGTACAAGTAAACTCATATGACTTGAATGTAGGACATAAAAAAACCAATTAAGGATTAACCCCTAATTGGTTTCTTAATATCTATAACTAATTTACGATGTGGATCTTGGCCTACAGATTTTGTAGAGATATTTGGCATATCTGTCAGTATGTGATGTATTATTTTTCTTTCAAATGAAGGCATTGGCTCTAAAGAAACAGCTTTTCTTGTTTTTAAAACTGTTTGAGCAGTTTTCCTTGCAAGAATTTCAAGCGATTCCTTGCGCTTTAATCGATAGTTCTCTGCGTCAACTACAACATGAATTAACTGTTTTGAATGACGATTTACAAATGTTTGAACTAAGAATTGAAGAGCATTTAAAGTATTACCCCTTTTTCCGATAATAAGAGCAACCTTTTCACCTTTTATTGTAAATAAGAAGGTTTGTTCTTTTTCTTGTGATTCATATAGAACATCTGCAGTCTCATCAAGACTTTTAACAATATTCGAAAGGTAGTCAAAAGCTTTTTCAACTAAAGTTTGCTTTTTTACAACTAATACTTTTGCAGGTTTAGCGCCAAATCCTAAAAAACCTTTTTTGCCGTCTTCGATCACTTTAATTTCTACTTCTTCTTCTGTTGAACTAAGTTGCTGAAGTGCTATTTGAACTGCTTGTTCGATTGTTTGACCAGTAGCAGTTACTTCTCTCACTTACTAGCCCCTCCTACATTTTTATTTTTTACGGTATTGCTACCTTTATTAACAAATAATGTTTGAAGAATCATAAATGTATTACCAACTACCCAATATAAAGCTAACGCAGATGGTAATCTAACAGCAAATACTAAAATCATGACTGGCATTACATAAAGCATAATTTTCATTTGTTGAGCTGCAGGTCCTTCCATAGAACCAGTACTCATTGAAACTTTTTGTTGAATGAAAGTTGTGATACCAGCAATAATCGGTAAAAGATAAATCGGATCCGGATGACCTAATTGGAACCATAGGAAATCATGTGCTTTAATTGCCATTGTTCTCATAATTGCATGGTAGAAAGCAATTAAGATTGGCATTTGAATGAAAATTGGTAAACAACCTGATAATGGATTCACACCATGTTGTTGATACAACTTCATTGTTTCTTCATTTAATTTTTGAACAGTTTTTTGATCCTTAGAAGAATACTTTTCTTTAAGTTTCTTCATTTCAGGCTGAATTGACTGCATTGCTTTAGTGCTTCTAATTTGTTTGATCATTAATGGTAATAAAGCTAAACGGATTAAAAGTGTTACAACAATAATCGCCATTCCATAGCTTCCACCAAAAATTTTAGACACAGCTGTGATTAACCATGATAGTGGATAAACTAAATACTCATTCCAAATCCCCGTACTTTCAGAAGTAATCGGTTGGTTTGTTTGTGAACATCCCGCTAACACGACTACTAAGAAAAGAACTGTAACTAGCATTTGGTACTTCTTAGTCTTCAAACTAGTTCCTCCTTTAAGATGTTACATTTAAATATGTAATTACTTAATTTGTTTTTTATCTAATTTATTTTTTGAATCACGTATTTTAAGCGCTTCCGCCCTTTTCAACACGTGAATTAAACTCTTTTTAAACTCATTAAAAGGTAGCTCAGTACAGGGCTTTCTTGCAATAACAACATAATCCATATTTAAATGAAGATCATTACTCAATTCAGTAAGAGCTTGTCTTATATATCGCTTTATATGATTTCTCACAACAGCATTACCGAGTTTCTTACTGACAGATAATCCTATACGAAAGGAAGTTTGGTCTTCTTTTTTTACAGTATAGATTACAAATTGTCGGTTTGCAGTTGATGATCCCCCTCGAAAAACGCGACTAAAATCTGCATTCTTTTTTATTCTGTTTTTCTTGTTCATGTTCCACCGACACCTCAAATGATTCCTTCAATTATCATAACAATTTTTTTATAAAAAATGAGGCCTTTTTTACTTACAAATTGTGACATAAAAGCAAAAAAGGCCTTCTTATTAGTGAAAAAGACCACTGTTGACAGTGGCCTACGCAGATAATACTTTTCTTCCTTTTTGACGACGAGCAGCTAGAACTTTACGTCCATTTGCAGTGCTCATACGGCTACGGAAACCATGTACTTTGCTACGCTTACGTTTGTTTGGTTGAAATGTTCTTTTCATTATATGACACCTCCCTGAGGAATTACTGTAATAGACAGTCCTATAAATTATAAAGAATAACTACTAAGAATGTCAATGTAAGATGTTAAAACATAATCATTAAATATTTCCATTTTATGAAGAATAGCTGATCCATTAAGATTTCTAAATAAAAAATGGAGTTACTCATTTAAATATAGTAATCATTTTACTCCTATCTTTTCCTTCCAACGAATTTATAAACAGCTAAGCACATACTAAAAATGATGGTGTCGAAAGATTTTTTTTATCGACTTTTAAATGAATAAGAAAATTGTTTAAAAACCGCTGCTCCCTTTTTTTAAGAAATTGTTAAAGGCTCTGTGGATAAGATTTTTCTGTACTTTTTTTACCCACAACAGTTATCGACAATTTTTACACAAGTTATTTTTCTGTGGACAATTTTTTTAAACAAGTGGATTAGCATGTGGATAACATTAACTACTCATTGAAATAGCTAACGATTTTTGATATTATTAATTTGTTTTCCACTTTGGACAAGTTGTTTTTTATTATTAATTGTCCACAGATGTTAATAACTTGTGGACAGGTTTTACACTTGTACCATTTTAAAGTTATCCACATAGGTGAATACTGTCAAATAAAGTGGATTTTTGCAGCTTTTTAAAAATAAGCATATTCAATGAGATGAATAAAAATAAATAGTCGAGAAAGACGCTTGTACAAAAGTTGAACAAGCTTTGTAAGGAGGGATTTTTGTTTGGAGAATATAGGGGATCTGTGGTCTAGGGTTCTGACTGAAATAGAAAAAAAGATAAGTAAACCTAGCTTTGAAACGTGGTTAAAATCAACAAAGGCATTTTCGTTAAAAAATGATACGCTAACAATAATTGCCCCAAATGAATTCGCCCGTGATTGGCTTGAGTCAAAGTATTCATCATTAATAATGGATACTGTTTTAGAAATAACTGGAGCGGAACTAGAAATCAAATTTATCCTTCCTCAAAATCACGTAGAAGAAATAGAGATGAATATCCCAGCAGTTAAAGCTAAAGTTAAATTTGAGGAGCCAGTAGAGTTCAACCAAAGTATGTTAAACCCTAAATATACTTTTGATACTTTCGTAATTGGTTCAGGTAACCGTTTTGCTCATGCAGCTTCACTTGCTGTTGCAGAGGCACCTGCTAAGGCCTATAATCCATTGTTTATATATGGAGGCGTAGGATTAGGAAAGACCCACTTAATGCATGCAATCGGACATTATGTGCTAGAGCATAATCCGAATGCCAAGGTAGTTTATTTATCATCAGAAAAATTTACAAATGAGTTTATTAACTCAATTCGTGACAATAAAGCGATAGAGTTCAGAAATAAGTACCGAAATGTAGACGTTCTACTTATAGATGATATTCAGTTCTTAGCTGGAAAAGAACAAACACAAGAAGAATTTTTCCATACTTTTAATACTCTTCATGAAGAAAGTAAACAAATCATTATCTCAAGTGACCGACCGCCTAAAGAAATTCCTACATTAGAAGATCGACTTCGTTCGCGATTTGAATGGGGCCTTATTACGGATATTACACCTCCAGACTTGGAAACTAGGATTGCGATTTTACGCAAAAAGGCTAAGGCTGAAGGGTTAGATATTCCAAATGAGGTTATGTTATATATAGCAAATCAAATTGATACGAATATTCGTGAGTTAGAAGGAGCACTTATTCGTGTAGTCGCTTATTCATCGTTAATTAATAAAGATATTAACGCTAGTGTAGCCGCTGAAGCTCTTAAGAACTTAATTACAGCGACGAAGCCTAAAACATTATCAATACACGATATTCAACGAACGGTTGGAGAATTTTATAATATTAAATTAGAGGATTTTAAAGCAAAAAAACGTACGAAATCCGTAGCATTCCCAAGACAAGTTGCAATGTATCTATCAAGAGAGCTTACAGACCATTCTTTACCTAAAATAGGAGAAGAGTTTGGAGGACGAGATCATACAACTGTTATTCATGCACACGAAAAAATTTCAAAATTAGTTGATACTGACTCACAACTGCAATCTCAAATTAAAGAGATTAATGAAAAATTAAATCAGTAGAGTCGTTAACTTGTGTATAACTCACCAAACCTTTTACACAGTCTATCCACATGTTGATAGACTTATTTTTCTTTACTAAAATACAGTTATCCACAAATTCACAGGCCCTACTACTATTACTATATTATTTTATAAAATATATAAGGAGTACAAATTATGAAATTTACTGTACAAAAAGATCATCTTGTTAAAGCTGTACAAGATGTTATGAGAGCTGTTTCATCTAGAACAACAATTCCAATCTTAACTGGTATTAAATTAGTAGTTACAAACGAAGGACTAACTTTCACAGGTAGTGATTCAGATATTTCAATAGAATCGTATTTACCAACTGTATTAGATGATCAACAATTAGTTGATGTAAAAAGACCTGGAAGTATTGTATTAAATGCTCGATATTTTAGTGATATTGTAAAAAAATTACCTGCTGATTTTGTCGAATTAGAATCCGACAGTAATTATGTTACGACTATTAGAGCTGGAAAAACTGAGTTTAGTCTAAATGGCTTTGATTCAGAAGAGTATCCATTACTTCCACAAATTGAAGAACATGAAACGATTTCTATTTCTGCAGACTTATTAAAGTTTATGATTCGCCAAACAGTATTTGCAGTATCAACTTCAGAAACTAGACCAATATTAACGGGTGTTAACTGGAAGATCGAGAATGACGAGTTAACATGTATTGCAACAGATAGCCACCGACTAGCTTTAAGACAAGCTAAAATTGATGGTGGTTTAATTTCAAGTGATTTTAAAGCTAGCGTCGTAATTCCTGGTAAAAGCCTAAACGAGTTTAGCAAAATACTTGATGATAATAGTGAAAAAGTAGAAATTGTTTTAACTGAACACCAAGCTTTATTTAAAACAAAACATATACTATTCTTTACACGCTTACTTGAAGGGAATTATCCAGATACATCAAAATTAATTCCAAGTGAGAGCAAAACTGAGCTTACTGTAATGACAAAAGAATTTTTACAAGCAATTGATCGTGCTTCATTATTAGCTAGAGAAGGAAGAAATAATGTTGTTCACTTGGAAACAGTTGGCGGCTCAACTGTTAATATATCTTCTTATTCTCCAGAAATCGGTAAAGTAGTAGATGAAATTGTTTGTGAGGATATTAAAGGTGAAGAGCTAAAAATTTCTTTTAGTGCTAAATATGTAATGGATGCATTAAAAGCAATAGAGAGTCCAGAAATTTATATTCAATTTACTGGAGCAATGAGACCGTTTTTAATTCGTACGGTAAATGACTCAAGAACATTGCAATTAATTTTACCAGTTCGCACATACTAATTAGTAAATTCTAAAGAAAGGGGCTGTCCTAAATAGAATGTACTAGCAATCTCCAATGGATCTAGAGAATAAATAAAAAATTTATTCTACAAATTTTGTTTGGGGAGTGCATAGTACATTTAGGTCAGTCTTTTTTTTACTTAATAGACAAAATAAGGGTTAACTGTTTTTTTTCTTACAGAAGTTTAGTACAATTAAGGAATGGATATTTGAGGGTGGTAAAAAAATGAAAAACGAAAAAGTTAAAATAAAAACAGAATATATTACATTAGGTCAATTTTTAAAGCTTGCAGGAGTGATTGATACAGGTGGAATGGCTAAATGGTTTTTAGCGGAGCATGAAATCTTTGTAAACAATGAACCTGAAAATAGAAGAGGAAAAAAATTAGTTCTAAATGATACAGTTTCAATCACTGGAATAGGTTCGTATATTATAACTTCATAAGTTTTGGGGGAATCCCATTGTATATTAAAGATTTACAACTAAAACAATACCGTAATTATGAAAACCTTGAGTTGAATTTTCAAAATAATGTTAATGTCATTATTGGTGAAAATGCTCAAGGTAAAACAAATTTAATGGAATCCATTTATGTGCTAGCTTTAACAAAGTCTCATCGTACAAGCAATGACAAAGAAATGATACGTTGGGATGAAGAATATGGTACAATAAAAGGTACGTTACAAAAGAAAAACCAGCAAGTAACACTACAGCTAATCCTCTCAAAGAAAGGTAAAAAAGCAAAGCTGAACCATCTAGAACAGATGAAGTTAAGTCAATATATAGGCGTGATGAATGTCGTTATGTTCGCACCAGAAGACTTACATTTAGTAAAAGGTAGTCCACAAGTGCGTCGTAAATTTCTAGATATGGAACTAGGACAAGTTTCGCCTGTTTACCTACATGAGCTAAGTCAGTATCAACGAATCCTCCAACAGCGAAATTCACTACTACGAACATTACAAACTAGTCGTGATCGGAATTATTTAATGCTTGAAGTCCTTACATCTCAACTAGTGAAACATGCAATAAAAATAATCGAAAAGCGAATTTCGTTCATTAAATTATTACAAAGTTGGGCTTCGCCTATTCATAGTCAAATTTCTAGAGAGACCGAAAAACTAGAAATTATATATAAACCAAGCATTAATGTATCAGATTTAACAGATTTGACGAAAATGGAAGATGAGTACATAAAACAATTCGAAGCTGAAAAAGAGCGTGAAGTATCCAGAGGTACTACATTGCTTGGTCCGCATAGAGATGACTTAGTTTTTATGGTCAATGATAAAAACGTTCAGACATTTGGATCGCAAGGACAGCAGCGGACAACAGCTCTTTCATTGAAACTAGCAGAAATCGAACTGATTAAAGAGGAAGTTGGAGAATATCCTATACTTTTATTAGATGATGTTCTTTCAGAGTTAGATGACTATCGTCAAACACATTTATTAAATGCAATTCAAAATAAAGTACAGACGTTTGTTACAACGACTAGTGTTGACGGAATTCAGCACGAAACGATAAAGCAAGCTAATATTATAAATGTTTCACATGGAACAATTATAAGCACTTCTCAATAAATAATTTATGAAATTTCTACTACGCCGCCTAATAAGCAAAGCTGAAATTTACTAATTCTTTTATGTAAAATAAAAAAAGTAGGTGAGTGTTCATGACAATGGATCAAAAGATGCAAGAACATAATTATGATGAAAATCAGATACAGGTTCTTGAAGGTTTAGAAGCTGTACGTAAAAGACCAGGTATGTATATCGGTTCTACAAGCGGAAAAGGATTACATCACTTAGTATGGGAAATCGTTGATAATAGTATAGATGAGGCATTGGCTGGATACTGTGATGAGATTAATGTAATTATTGAAGAAGATAATAGCATTACAGTTAAAGATAATGGTCGTGGTATCCCGGTAGGTATTCATGAAAAAATGGGTAGACCGGCATTAGAAGTAATTATGACAGTACTCCATGCTGGTGGTAAATTTGGCGGTGGCGGATACAAAGTATCTGGTGGACTACATGGTGTAGGGGCTTCAGTAGTAAATGCATTATCTACTTTACTTGAAGTTCATGTTCATCGTGATGGAAATATTTATTACCAACAATTTGCTAAAGGTATACCAGTTGCAGATATGAGTATCGAAGGTGAAACGGATACTACAGGTACAATTACTCATTTTAAACCTGATCGAGAGATTTTTACTGAAACAATAGTCTATGACTTTGATACATTAGCAAATCGTTTAAGAGAGTTAGCATTCCTTAACAGGGGTATTCGCCTAACAATAGAAGATCGTAGAGAAAATAAGCAAAAGAAAGAGTTCCACTATGAAGGTGGAATTAAATCTTATGTTGAACACTTAAATCGTTCAAAAGAAGTAATTCATGACGAGCCAATTTTTGTGATTGGTGAAAAAGATGGAATTAGTGTAGAAATTGCACTTCAATATAACGAGAGCTATACAAGTAATATATACTCATTCACAAATAATATTAATACACATGAAGGTGGAACTCATGAAGTTGGGTTCAAAACAGCATTGACTCGTGTTATTAATGATTATGGTCGTAAGAATGGGTTAATTAAGGATCAAGATAGTAACTTATCTGGTGAGGATGTGCGTGAAGGATTAACAGCTATCGTTTCTATTAAACATCCAGATCCTCAGTTTGAAGGACAAACAAAAACTAAACTAGGTAATAGTGAAGTTCGTACGATTACAGAGCAAGTTTTTGGAGAGAAACTTGAAAAGTTTTTATTAGAAAATCCAACTGAAGCTAAAAAAATCGTTGAAAAAGGTTTAATGGCAGCTAGAGCGCGTGTTGCTGCTAAAAAGGCTCGTGAATTAACAAGAAGAAAAAGTGCTTTAGAAGTATCAAGTTTGCCTGGGAAATTAGCAGATTGTTCTTCGAAAGATTCTTCAATTAGTGAAATTTACATCGTTGAGGGTGACTCAGCGGGTGGAAGTGCTAAACAAGGTCGTGATCGTCACTTCCAAGCAATCCTTCCTTTACGTGGAAAAATCATTAACGTAGAAAAAGCTCGACTTGATAAGATTTTATCAAACAATGAGGTTCGTTCGATGATTACTGCCTTTGGTACTGGAATTGGTGATGACTTTGATATTGAGAAAGCCCGATATCATAAAATTATATTAATGACAGATGCCGATGTAGATGGTGCTCACATTCGTACGTTATTGTTGACGTTCCTATATCGTTATATGCGTCAAATCATAGAAAGTGGTTATATTTATATTGCTCAACCACCTTTATATAAGATTCAACAAGGTAAAAAAATACAGTATGCTTACAATGATCGACAAATGGAAGAAATTATGTCGACCATTAATGCTGTACCAAAACCAGTTATTCAACGATATAAAGGTCTAGGTGAAATGAACCCTGAACAGTTATGGGAAACAACAATGAATCCTGAAACTAGAACATTATTGCAAGTTAACCTTCAAGATGCTATTGAAGCAGATGAAACGTTTGAAACGTTAATGGGCGAAAAGGTAGAACCAAGACGTAACTTTATCCAAGATAATGCTAAGTACGTAAAGAATTTAGATATTTAATAGTTAATATTAAGGAGCTTTTATGCTCCTTTCAGTGTATAGATGTAGTCTGAACGGATACAAATTTAGACTAATAGAAAATGTTTGTTCTTTTTTGTGTGAAATTTGTCGAGATATTGGATTTATTATTGAATCTTGATCAAGTAAAACACCGGAGAAGTTAAGCGTTTGTCAAAGTCTGATAGGAGCTTTTTAGCTCCCTTTCTTACATGATACGAAAACTAAAGGGAGGTGCCGATGTTGAGCGAAAATCAACAAATCAAAGAAATTAATATTAGTCATGAAATGCGTAATTCCTTCCTAGATTATGCAATGAGTGTAATTGTTTCTCGAGCGTTACCAGATGTACGAGACGGCTTAAAGCCTGTACATAGAAGAATTTTATATGCAATGAATGATTTAGGTATGACAGCTGATAAAGCTTATAAGAAGTCAGCGCGTATCGTTGGTGAAGTAATTGGTAAGTACCATCCGCATGGTGACTCTGCTGTATATGAAACAATGGTGCGTATGGCTCAAGACTTTAACTTTAGATATATGTTAGTAGATGGCCATGGGAATTTTGGATCTGTCGATGGAGACGCTGCAGCGGCAATGCGTTATACAGAGGCTAGGATGTCCAAAATATCGATGGAATTAATTCGCGATATTAATAAAAATACGATTGATTTTCAAGATAACTATGACGGTTCTGAAAGAGAGCCGATCGTTCTTCCTGCAAGATTTCCTAACTTGTTAATAAATGGGGCAACAGGTATTGCGGTAGGGATGGCTACAAATATTCCTCCACATCAATTAGGCGAGGTAATTGATGGTGTACTTGCACTAAGTAAAGATCCTGAGATTACTACCCAAGAGTTAATGGAGTATGTTCAAGGACCTGATTTCCCTACTTCGGGTATGATTCTAGGGAAAAGTGGTATTCGTAAAGCTTATGAAACTGGTAAAGGGTCTATCATTATTAGAGCTAAAGTCGAAATTGAAGAAAAAGCAAATGGAAGACAAACGATTATAGTTACTGAATTACCATATCAAGTAAACAAAGCTAAGCTTGTTGAACGAATTGCTGAACTAGTCCGAGATAAAAAGATTGAAGGCATAACTGATTTGCGTGATGAGTCTGACAGAACCGGTATGCGTGTTGTTATTGAAGTAAGAAGAGATGCAAACGCAAATGTACTTTTAAATAATCTTTATAAACAAACCGCGCTTCAAACGAGCTTTGGTATCAATTTATTAGCACTTGTAAATGGTGAACCAAAAGTGCTATCTCTAAAGAGTTGCTTGAAACACTATTTAGACCACCAAATTGTTGTTATTAAACGTAGAACAAAGTTTGAATTGGAAAAAGCGGAAGCACGTGCACATATATTAGAAGGCTTAAAAGTTGCTCTTGATCATTTAGATGCGGTTATTAGCTTAATTAGAGCTTCTCAAACAGCAGAAGTCGCTAAAAATGGCTTAATGGAAACATTTAATTTATCTGAAAAGCAAGCTCAAGCAATTTTAGATATGAGATTACAACGCCTAACTGGGTTAGAGCGTGAAAAAATTGAAGAAGAATACCAAGAGCTAATCAAGTTAATCGCAGAACTAAGAGCAATTCTTGCAGACGAGGAACGAGTACTTGAAATTATTCGTGAAGAGTTAACTGCGTTAAAAGAGCAATATAATGATAAACGAAGAACAGCGATTGTTCCTGGTGGAGTTGAAATCATTGAAGATGAAGATTTAATACCAGTTGAGAATATCATTGTAAGTTTAACTCATAATGGATATATTAAACGTCTTCCGGTCTCTACTTATCGATCTCAAAGAAGAGGTGGACGTGGTATTCAGGGAATGGGTACTAATAATGATGACTTCTTAGAACACTTATTGACACCTTCAACTCATGATACAATTTTATTCTTTACGAATAAGGGGAAAGTATACCGATCAAAAGGTTATGAGATTCCGGAGTTTAGCCGTACAGCTAAAGGACTACCTATCGTAAACTTACTTGAAATTGATAGAGGTGAAAGTATTAACGCTATTATTCCAGTAAGTGAATTTTTAGAGAATTGGTACCTATTCTTTACGACGAAACAAGGAATAGCGAAACGTGTACCTTTATCTGCATTTGCAAATATCCGAACGAATGGATTAATTGCAATTAATTTAAAAGAGGATGATGACGTAATTTCAGTACGTTTAACAGACGGAACGAAAGATATTGTTGTCGGTACCTCAAAAGGTATGATGATCCGTTTTAATGAAGATGATGTTAGATCAATGGGAAGAACAGCAACAGGTGTTAAAGCTATTACACTTTCTGAAGATGACTATGTTGTAGGAATGGAAGTTGTGGAGGAGCACTTAGATATTCTTGTTGTTACGGAACTTGGTTATGGTAAGCGAACTGCACAGGAAGAATACCGTATTCAAAGTCGTGGTGGTAAAGGATTAAAAACACTGAATGTTACAGAGAAAAACGGTAAAATGATTTCATTAAAATGTGTAAGTGACGAAGAGGATTTAATGTTAATTACTGAATCCGGTGTTATTATTCGTATGCCAATTGAACAAATCTCGCGTCTAGGACGAGTTACTCAAGGTGTTAAATTAATAAGACTAGACGAAGAAGGTCATGTTGCTACAGTTGCAATTGCAGCAAAAGAAGAGGAAATTGAGTCAGAAGATGAAAACGATGATGAAATGCCGATTCTGGAAGATGAAGATATTACTGAAACAACTGAAGAGTAGTTTTTAAATAATGCTAAGGAGAGAACATATTTGTTCTCTCTTTTTTTTCTATGTGAGGATACTAATGTTTCTTTGAATTGAAGATAGTAGGGTTTTATTTTAGGTTTGTCAGTTTTGTTCATTTAATCTTTATGGGGAGTATTAACTCCTTAGTTCTATTAAATCTAAAGCTAGGAAAATAAGAATATTAAGTAAGGTTTTTGCTTAAATGAAATTAGTTTAATTTTTTTTAAAAATATATTATAAAAACTATTGACCGAGGCTAGTGGATTTGTTATTATATAGAAGTCGCCAAGAGACATCGCGACAAAATGAACTTTGAAAACTA
>NZ_NUCO01000002.1:0-80762 GCF_002555445.1 Bacillus sp. AFS017336 | reverse complement strand
TTAGTTGACAATCTACAATCCTAATCACCATACTTCGAATATATCCGACGTAAGCTAAAAACATTAATCCTAGTAAGGAGATGATACAATAAGCCTTAAGCGTACTTGGAAAACCATGTTTTTGAACGTAAAAGATGAACGAAGACAAGCAAATTGAAAACAAGATGACTACTAGAAAATTGGAGAGCCTACCACTACTACGAAATTCCACTTTTAAAACACCTCTTTCATATTAATATAGCTTAGACAAAAACTAATCGAACTAACGATGAGATGTAATCTTTTAGACTAATTAGTATTAAGAAGAATCAATATGGATATGAAAGCTCAAAGTAAAATAATAAGGAAAGATTTGATTGGAAACAACTATGAAAAGGTTTTGAAAATGAAGGTATTAAAATATGATAACGTACTTTCGGATTTATTTAAAAGTTGTATTTTAGCTATTATAAACTGAATTTTCTGTTAAATCAATTATAAATTAGATCACGCAAATTTTAATCTACGATGGAACTAAGTGCTATTTTTGAATCAAATGATTAACTTTTCAGCAAACTAAATGTTATCTTTGACTTTAAAAGGAGATCGATATGATTAAACTTGTATTAATCAGACACGGGCAAAGTTTATGGAATGTTGAAAATCGATTTACAGGATGGACTGATATTGACTTAACGAAAAGTGGACTTTCTGAAGCTAGGGAAGCTGGAATTATTTTAAGAAAAAATGGGTTTGCTTTTGATATTGCTTATACATCAGTCCTTAAACGAGCAATTCGTACATTATGGATTATTTTAAATGAAATTGATATGATGTGGATTCCTGTGCATAAGACATGGAGATTAAATGAACGTCATTATGGCGCACTTCAAGGACTGAATAAAACAGAAACAGCGAAGAAGTACGGAGATGAACAGGTTAACATTTGGAGAAGATCGATGAATATTAGGCCGCCAGCTCTAGAGCCAGATGACCCAAGGTACGAGATTAATGAGCCCCGTTATAAAGACTTATTAGAAGGCGAATACCCTCTGACGGAAAGTCTAGAGGATACTGAAATAAGAGTGTTAAAATATTGGAATGAAGAAATTGCACCTGCATTAAAATCAGGTAAGAAGGTTATTATATCCGCGCATGGTAATACGTTAAGAGGAATTGTTCAATATTTAGATGAAATCTCAGCAGATGGGATCGCTTCACTTAATATACCTACTAGCATTCCATTAGTTTATGAATTAAATAATGACTTAAAGCCGATTCGACACTACTATTTAAGTGTATATGGGGAAGTCCCAGCTGATGTCATACCAAAACATATTCCAAGCGAATTACTTGATCAATTGGATGATGAAAATCCTCATTTGACGATTCAAGATGATTAAGCGGATGAAAAAAAGGATGGAAAAGCCATAATGCTTTTCCATCCTTTTTTTATGCTTCAGAAAGTTTTAATTTTTTAACTTGGAGTTGTACTAATCGGAAAGTTAAAGTAATTGCTGAAACAGCCAATCCACTTATTAAACCTAGCCAATATCCTTTTGCACCAAGACTCGTTTGAGATAGAAAATAACCGATTGGTAAAGCGATCACCCAATAAGCCAAAATCATCATCACTAATGTCACATTAACATCTTTATAACCTCTTAATGCACCTTGTATTGGTGCAGCAACTGCATCAAATAGTTGGAACAAAATAGCAAAAATTAAAAATCCACCAGCTAAATATTGTACAGATGAATCATTTGTGTACCAACCTGCAACATCATAGCGGAATAAGTAGATGATTACTCCAAAAACTGAAGCGATCAACACAGCCATCAATAAACCAATTTTGCTGTATTCCTTCGCACTTTGAAAATCTTTTGCGCCAACTTCAAAGCCGACTACAATTGTTAAAGCCATTGAAATACTTAATGGAACCATATAAAGCATACTTGCAAAATTCATAGCAACTGTATGCGCAGCGATTGTTTTCGTATCAAATTCACTTAATAATAAAGTAACGACTGAAAAAACACTTACTTCAAAAAAGATACTAAGTCCAATTGGCACACCTAATTTTAAAATACTTTTCCAAGTAGTAAATGAAATTGGTGGTAGCTTTTTTAAAATATTATATGACTTAAAAGGCTTTTTAGTTTTAATAATGTAAAAACCAATTCCAAAAATAATCCAATAAGTGATAGCTGATGCAACACCAGCTCCAACTCCTCCTAAATGAGGAAGACCAGCTCTACCAAATATAAGGAAAAAATTTAAAATAACATTAACCGGTACTGAAATAATTGTTATGATCATCGTTGTTCTTGTTTTTCCTAATCCATCAATAAACTGACGAATTACCGTATATAAAAATAAAGGTAAAATTCCAAATGATAAAGCGTATAAGAAATGAAGTGCTACTCGATGAACTTTTGGATCAAGATTCATTTGATTTAAGATTGGATGAATCGTAAAGGTCCCGATAATAATAATAACAATTGCAATAATACCAGCTAAATAAAGTGCTTGTGTGATAAGCGGAGTTATTTTTTCTTCTTCTTTTGCACCTTTTAAATTGGCAACCATGGTTGTAATAGCAACCAAAATGCCTGTTAAACCAGTACTGATTGGTGTCCAAACACTTACGCCAATCGCAACACCTGCTAAATCTCCTGGACTACTATTCCCAGACATAATCGTATCAAAAAATGACATTGAAAATAATGTCACTTGTGTGATTAAAATCGGAAGCAATAATTTAAAAAAATGTGATATTTTCCCCGTTTTTGTAGTATTCATTTTACGACCTCCTAAACAAACACTTTTACAATTGTATCATGTTTTGGTTTAATAGCTATAATGAAATTATTCGGATAAATATTATTTATAGAAAGTTGGTCTTAAATTGGGTAATCAAGTCGTTATAATTACAGGCGCAGGAAGTGGATTAGGAGCGTCATTAGCTAAAAAGTATTCAGAAAATGGAGCACATATTTGTTTATTAGGAAGAACTGAAAATAAACTAAGAGAAGTTGGAAAACAATTACCAAACAATTATTCAATCCATACGATAGATGTTTCTAAATATGATGATGTAAAACGAGTATTCGATACTATTGTTCAAACATACGGTAATGTTGATTTATTATTTAATAATGCAGGTGTTGGCATTTTTGAGCTTGCAGATGAATTGAATGAAGAAGCAGTACATAATATGATTGACATTAATTTAAAAGGTACCATTTTTTGTTCACAAGAAGTACTTAAACAAATGAAAAAACAAAATAGTGGAACGATTGTTAATATCGTTTCAACTGCGGGGTTAATTGGTAAAGCTACTGAATCAGTTTATTGTGCAAGTAAATTTGGTGTTAAAGGATTTACGGAAAGTTTAGTAGTTGAATTAACAGGAACACCTATATCAGTATTTGCAGCATATATGGGTGGAATGAACACTGATTTTTGGACTGGTATTTTTGATGAAGACAAAACTTCAAAAATGATGAATCCGGATGATATTGCCGAAATTATTATTGATAATATAAAACCCCGTAAAAATATATCAATTCCTGAAATTATCATTAAAAATGTAAAATAAGTATTAGCTCAGTCATCTTTTACACAAACTAAACTTGAAAATTGAATGACAAGTGAGGTCTTAAAGATGAGCAAATCTAATAAGAAGAAATCAACTGAGCCGAATCAACATAATTTTGATGCAATGTTACTTGAGGATATGAATACGGCAGACGATATACCAATTGATTGGTTACCAAAAAATGAACCAATTACTGAAACGATGTCATACAAAAACTCTGATGAGTGACTTAAGCTATTTTTTGAAAACAAGTTGTTTTCGTAAGCGCTTTTAATACTTTGTTTAAACAATTAGCGCAATAAATTCGAATGAATAAATAGCTGAAAAAAACAGTTTTAGAGACTTTGTCCACAAACTGTAAAGAATAGCCATTTTGGCTATTTTTTTTTATTTTGATATGGTATTATTATTGAAGCGTTTTATATTAAAACCATTTCTTGGTATTAAAAATACATATAAAAATATTGAAAAACGAGATATAAGTTAGGAGAATCATGATGGAAAAAGTACTAGTTTTTGGTCACAAGAACCCAGATACAGATACAATTTGCTCTGCGATTGCATATGCAGAATTAAAAAAAGCTATAGGAGTAGACGCTGAAGCGATTCGTTTAGGAGAAGTAAGTGCAGAAACTCAATTTGCACTAGATACTTTTAAAACAGATGCTCCTCGTTTAGTGGAAAAAGTAGCAGTTGAAACGAAAAGCGTAATTTTAGTTGACCATAACGAGCGTCAACAAAGTGCTGATGATATTGAACAAGTACGTGTACTTGAAGTAATCGATCACCACCGAATTGCAAATTTTGAAACAAGCGATCCTTTATACTATCGTTGTGAGCCAGTTGGATGTACTGCTACAATTTTAAATAAATTATATAAAGAAAATAATGTTGAAATTAAAAAGGAAGTTGCTGGTTTAATGCTTTCAGCAATTATTTCTGACACATTATTATTTAAATCACCAACATGTACTGAACAAGATATCGTTGCTGCAAAGGAACTTGCTGAAATTGCAGGTGTAAGTGCAGAGGAATATGGTTTAGAAATGTTAAAAGCAGGTGCAAATTTAGCTGATAAATCAATTGAATCATTAGTTTCACTTGATGCTAAAGAGTTCCAAATGGGCAGCTTTAAAGTTGAAATTGCTCAAGTAAATGCAGTTGATACAAATGATGTACTTTCACGTCAAGTTGAATTAGAAAACGTACTAGATGGGATCGTTTCAAATAAAGGTTTAGACTTATTCTTATTTGTCGTAACTGATATTTTAACAAATGATTCAATTGCTGTTGCAAAAGGTACTTCTACTAATGCAGTAGAAAAAGCATACAATGTAACTTTAGAAAACAATACTGCATTATTAAAAGGTGTTGTATCTCGCAAAAAACAAATCGTTCCAGTATTAACTGAAACATTTAATACACTTTAATTTAGTAAAAAAAACAACAAAGTCTTGCATGGCTTTGTTGTTTTTTTATAGATAACAGGTAAATGGGGGAGTTAAAATGGAAAATTTGAAATATCCAATTGGTAAATTTAACGTTCCAGCAAGCTACACTACTAAACAAAGAGAAGAATTTATAAAAGTGTTAAAAGATGCTCCTTTTAAATTTAAGGAAGCAATAACATCTCTAAATGAAGAACAATTAAATACACCTTATCGTGAAGGTGGATGGACACCAAAACAAGTTATAAATCATGTTGCAGATAGCCACATGAATAGCCTGATCAGAGTAAAATTAGCATTAACTGAAGAAAACCCAACAATCAAAGGTTATGATGAAAATGCCTGGATTACATTAAGCGATTCAAATTGTGATTTTCAAAGTTCCTTAAAAATTATTGAAGGAATCCACGAAAGATATGTCATATTACTTGAATCATTAACAGATGAACAGTTTAAACGCACATGTTTTCACCCTGAACTAAACCAAAAAATAAGCATTGATTTTCTTTTAGCTTTATATGCTTGGCACAGTCAGCATCATTTAGCACATATTTATTTAGTAAAAAATAACAAATAATTTTTAAGGTGTGATCCTAATCAAATTACTATTTATATGCAGTAAAAATCAATGGAGAAGTCCTACAGCTGAAAAAATCTTTCACTTATATGAAGGACATCAAGCAAGATCAGCTGGTACGGAATCAGGAGCTAGAATTAAGGTGACTGAAGGACATATCGGCTGGGCAGATATCATTTTCGTAATGGAGAAAAAGCATTTAAGAAGAATTCGTGAAAAATTCGGTATTTTGCTTAATCATAAAACTGTTGTAAATCTAGATATCGCGGATGATTATCAGTATATGGATGAAGAATTAATTGAAATTCTTCAAAATAGAGTTTTAGAGCAAATCGAAAAATAAATATTGGTAAAATCATTTAGATTATAAAGAAACCCGCTTAAATTTTTGAGCGGGTTTTAGTACTTTAGACTTAATTATCATATTTATTTATTTTGGAAAATTATGTAAATACTCACGAAATTCATAAATCTCAAAAAAACATAAAATAGTATTGTGTCAAGGTTCATGATTTACACATAAACATAAAACTAGAAGTAAATTGAGGGATATGGTGTGAGTATGTACTACAAATTATTAAAGCAATATATAAAAAATTCAAATTTAAGTTTGGCTGAAATTGCAAATGAATTAAATAAAATGGGCTTTTCAAAAGACAAGAGCTATTTAAGTAAATTGCAAAATGCGAAACTAACTCCACCTGAAGAAAAGTTAACAAGAGCGATTGCAAAAGTAACAGGTGGTAATGCTGAAGAGCTAATTTGGTGTGCTTATATTGTGAATGCACCTGATGGATTGAAAGTTCCATTAAAAAATATTTCAGAAGAAGTTTTTAATCTCGCAAAGAATGAAAAAAATAGTAATTTAAAATTTGATGTCGTTTATAAAGAAAATAAACTTGATGAACGATCAAAATTATTTGCTGATTTTATCAGAGTGACTAGATTAAAAAATAACTTATCAATTAAATGCCTTGCAACAAAAGCGAACGTGTCACATTCATATATTTCACAAATTGAAAATGGAAAAAAAGGAATTCCATCATCGGAAATTATCCAAAGACTAGCAGATCCCCTTGGTGTTCCTGTTATTCAATTGTTTCAAATAGCTGGCTATTTTCCAATCGAAAAAGATGATTGGATTGAAGGTACTACCATGATACGTACTGCGAATAAGATGTTAAATTCCGAAGAAAAAGAAAAACTCCTAAGATTAATAGAAGCATTTCTTACTTTAGCTGCTTTAGATTATTTCTAAAAGGTAGTAAAGAAAGTTGAGATAAAAAAGCAGTATATAGTAAATTATCTATATACTGCTTTTTATTGAGGTTATAGATAAATCAAAAAAATTTATTAGCCTATGATTAAACCTTTTAATAAATAAATAGCAATACACCAAATGATAATCGCAGAAATTTTATTAATGATAATCATGAATTTACCTGAGTGATCGATTTTCCCGACAGTTCGACCTGCTATTGCAAGGGATATAAACCAGATCCACGAAACGGCTATACAAGTAATCGCAAATGCAATTTTTTCATTACCATCGTATTGAAGCGAGTTCGTTCCAATTACACCGATTGTATCCAAGATTGCATGCGGATTAAGAAGTGAAACAGATGCAGCAAACAATATTTGCTTTTTCACTGAGAAATTGTCTTGATTTGATGTGATCTCAGAAGATTTAGCTTTCCATGTTTGCCAGCCCATATAAGTTAAAAATAAAATTCCGAAACTTAAAAGCGCAGTCTTTAAATATGGTGAAGTTAAAATAAGGACAGACACTCCTGTAACCGATAAAGTAATTAATAACGTATCACAGAGCGATGCAGTTAATACAGCTGGTAAAGCTCTAATAAACTTTTTTTGAGTTGCACCTTGTTGAAAAATAAATACGTTTTGGACCCCTAAAGGTAGGATTAAACCAAATGATAATAAAGTTGCGTGTAAAATAGTTTGAATCATAATACCACCTAACTAATCAATTTTATGTACACATCATTTCTTTTCGACAATCTTGACTAAATTTGTAAATTTTAGGAAAGGATAGTAAGAAACTGCAAAAGGAAGTGATGAGTATGTCTCAACAATTTGAAAATATACCTGATTATGAATTATTAGCAAATAATCCAGCATTATCTTTACATGAACTGTCATATCACTATGATATGAGTTTTAATGATATTGCAGAAATTAGAGGAATTTCAGTAGAAGATTTAATGAACTACTATCAGACAAATACTTCTCACGATTCATTATTTTATTTTGAATAAACTAAAAAATAAAGCTGAGCCAATAATAAATTGAGCTCGGCTTTTTTATGTAACTTTTTAATTATAATGAATAATGATTCAGAATACTAGAATTTTTAAAAACAAAAAGTTAAGCCAATGTATGACTTAACTTAACACGCTGTTGAAAAAAGAACTTTTCAATTAGTCAACAATATTTCAATGTAAAAGAAGCTATTTGATGTTGATTTCCACTACANNGGGGTCTCAGCCTTCCCGCATTTCCCATAGGAATCGAGCATCCTTTCGTTCCAATCAACTTCTTCAAAAAAAAAAAGTGTGCAATAAAGAAACTCATTAATCCCCTTTACTTAGAGAAAAATAGAAATTAATTAGCAAGTTATTTGCTAATATCGGTAGATCGTTTACTTATAAATTACTAGTAGAATTTCTTCTTCAAACAAATAATATCTCAATATTTTATATTCTGAAAAAGGTCTATTACTAATGTTTTTTTGTAATCCAATAACAAATTATCTATTAAAATAAATTAATAAACAACAACATCTAAAGACTATAAAATTACTGTCAAATAGGTCGCTTAGCAACATTTTAATTATTGACTAGTTTATTTCAACATAGTGAAAAATTAAGCCCATATAAGACCTAACTTATTTTTTCTTCTTTAATTTTATTCGCCAGTCATTGCATACCATAAAATGACCAATCGGGTATTCGAAATTACATTTTTTTATTAGTTTGAATTTTAGTTTTTCACATATTTTGTTAGATGGAACATTTTTAATAGAAGGAAATGCGTGAATATAGTTATGTTTTAATTCATCTTGAGCTTTTATAATTGCTTTTTTTACAGCAACTGATGCAATACCTTTTCTTTGGTATTGAGGTAAAATACTCCAGCCTATTTCATAAACCCATTTGTCATTCCATTTCCGATCCCAATAACCAACGCTTCCTATTTTTGTTCGATGGGGAAGTAATATTATCGCATACATTTGACCTGTCCCCATTTTTCTCATTTCTAGATAATGCTTGTGACGATTCATAATTTGGTTATAACTCTCAAGTCCACCAAGATATTGAGTCATTCTATTCGTGTTTAAGGAAATAAGTAAACTAAGATCTGCATCGTTCCATGGTTCGATCAGAATTTTAGATTTGTCTATAGTTGACAATTAATTCACACCAACTTTTTTAAAGAAATTTCTTATTTAAAAGATGCATATTAAGATAGTATTCCAATGCTGTTTTTTATTTCTAATTAATTAACACAAATTAGATTAGTTAGTTATTTATTGAATGATTTTTTATGGCAAATGATCATTATATATTGAAGAAAAAGCTTTTTGACTAATAAAATTTAGGTTTAAATCGGTCCATTCAGCCAATACGTACAATCGGGGACGTTTCTTCATTCACTTGGATTTCATATTAAAAAAATGTTTTCTGTTAATTTCGACTTTAAAAAATATTCTTTACACATTCTTTACACCACTTATATAGGAGATTAAAAAAATATTTATATACTTTTTTTGTAAAGCATTATTCATAAGAAAGAAACACAAGTTGCAAAAAAAGGTGAAAGTTTCCGATATATGAATACAACTTTAAATTTAATAGAATAAAAGAGTGGAGAGAACTGAATATGAAAAAGTCAAAATTAGCTAGTTACAGTTTAACATTTGCCTTAGCTTCATCAATTTTATCTAATACTGCTCATGCTCAAGTAATGAATACTAATGGAGTAAAATCACAACAAGAACAGACTTCATTACTAAATCAACAAAATCAACTAATTGCTAAAGTGGAACGTACACAAGAAGGTAAATTGGACTTTTCATGGAACGGAACAAATAAAAAAGACAAAGTCCGTATATTTTGGTCAACATCTCCAGATAAAATTGGGAAATTACTAGTTAAAGTTAATTCTGGTACTTCGATTACCGTGGACGATCCAAGTCCAAAAGCTAGACCATATTTTCATATAATTGGAGAAAATGGATCGAGTACAATTGTTGGAGAGCGTAAAGTTTTTCTGCAAGGAACTTTTAACTTCCGAGATTTAGGTGGATACGAAACTGTTGATGGAAGAACAGTTCAATGGGGAAAATTATATCGTTCAGACGCTTTAGTAGGCTTAACAAAAAATGATATATCTTATTTACAAAATTCTGGATTAAAAACAATTCTCGATTACCGAAGCGCAGATGAGTTAGCAAAAAGTCCAGATCCAGTAATAAAGGGTGTAGCAAATATCAATGATCCAGTTATAAAATCTGGCAGTACAACTTTAGACATCTTTAATTTAGATATGGTAGGACTGGACAAGACTTTCAAACAGATGCAAAGAGAAATGGTTGAAGATCCGGATGTAGAAGCGTACAGAACATTATTTCAGTTGCTTTTAAAATCAAAAAACGATGCTGTTTTACAACATTGTACAGCGGGTAAAGATCGCACTGGAGTTGGTTCTGCTCTTGTATTACTGTCTCTTGGAGTACCAGAAAATATAGTACTTGATGACTATATGTTAAGTAACAACCCTGTTTATATTCAAAAACAACTAGATGCAATGGCTCCTCTATTAAAAACGGATGAACAAAGACAAGTAGTAACAGCAATTATGGGAGTAAAAAAAGAGTGGCTACAAGCTTCATTGAATCAAATTAAAGAACATTATGGTTCATACGATAATTACTTCAAAAAAGTCATTGGATTAACTGCAAAAGATCGTGAAAAATTAAAAGAAATGTATTTGAATTAGAAACAAAATTAAATCACATAGGTTGTTTAAAGTGTAATAACTTTGGACAAACCTTTGTGATTTTTTACTTATTTGAGGACTAGTTTCCACGTGGATTTTTCAAAATAGTGTCTTAATCTAATTTGGCTATATTCTTACCAGTCCTTTTAATATTTTGCATTAAAAAGACTAATGATTATCTTTTTTATGAACCAATTTAAAAGTATACTAGAGTTAAATAACATAGAGGAGCGAAATATGGATCATACAAGTGTAATGACATATTTTGAAATTAAAGGCGATAACTTTCCAATAGAATATGTAACTAAATTGTTAGAGATTAATCCAACTAATTCTTATATTAAAGGTGAAGAGATTATAACAACAAGAAAACGTAAAATAATCCCAATAAAAAGGCGGTATAGAACATATACAAGTTGGAAATTGAGCACAAATTACATTGAGACACTAGATGCAAATAAACAAGCTAAGGAAATAATTGGGTCTCTTTTAAGCAAAGTAAATGAATTGATTGCGATTAAAAGAATATATGAATGTGAATTTGTTCTGATGCAAGTCCCAATTATTGAAAATGGATGTTGTCCAGCCATTTGGTATGACCAAGATGTCATTAATTTTTGTTCAAAAATCGAAGCATCAATTGAAATAGACTTATTTGCAAATCCATATGAAAGTGATTGGGATTTGGATGATTAAATCCAATTAATAGTTTTATAAGGTAAATATGTAAATGTTTTATTCTTTAGTTACATAGAACTATTTCCTTTTATAAATCTTTTATAATAATAAAAAAGTTCTGCAAAACCTACTTTAAATAACACTATGTTTTATTATTACAAAATTACTAAAGAACTCAATATTTCAATGTATCCTTAATGAATTTGAAATTAAGGATGTAGAAGTATCAGTTACAGAAACAAATGAAATAGTAACTATAACATTTATTAGTTATAGAATTTGAACGGATTGTTGTTAGGTGATCATATGGATAATAAATTAAAAGCCCTATGAAAATAACTCTAGCCTGCATTTTTTGCAGATTAAGCGTTGCAGCGGTGTAAAGTATAGAATGATTAAAAAATAGAAAAAGTACTTCTTAGTATAGATAGAAGTACTTTTTATTACTAATTTGAAATGATTAAATGAACAAAACAATTTGATAGCCAATCTTACCTTAAGGCTAAACGAAAGATAACCCTATATTATACAATTTAATCTTCTAATCTAAATTTCAACTGGTAAGCTCTAACATTAATACCGTCATCAGCTGGCTGGAAATCAAATTTTGGCAATCTTTTAAAACCAATTCCTTCGTATAAACTAATAGCATTTTTCATAAATTCTCCAGTATGTAAGCCAATCGCTTCGAAACCTTTTTCCTTTGTACGATTTATACATTCAGAAATAAGTGCATTTGCAACTCCTTGACCACGGCAAGTTGAGTTTACAGCAAGCATACGAATTTCAGGATAATCAAGTTCTTCAACATAACCTTCATAGGCATTTGTTTTTGCTGGGAATAAAGCAACACTTCCGGCAATTTTTCCTAGAATTGTAGCAACGATTAAATCGACTCCTTCTTGCTCATCAACTTTTGAAGAAATTGAATTTTTTAAGGCATTCCAATGATCAACCGGAAGAACATTTGCATATTCATTATAAGCGTCAATTCTTTGTTGGCGAATGGATGGGTACATCTCTTTTTTTGCATTTTGAATTTCTATATTTACCATTATTTCATCTCATCTCCTCTGAATTAATGTATAAGGAACTTCTCTTTTTGTCCACTTAAATTTTCTCGATTATGTGGAGTATTCCATAAAGAAAGCTCAGGACCCTTTGGTAAAACTTTTGGTTCATCCTTATCTGTTGAAATTGTAATAGATAAGTGATAATGTCTTTTAATCGCATCGAAATCAGTCGTGTCACCAAATCCTGGAGTTTGATACAAATCACGTACATATCCCCATAAATTTTTAAATTCCCGAATTAAATTGCGATTTGTATTAAAGGCAGAAAAGTAGGCAGCATCAAATCGGACAAGTGTTGTATAGAGTCTCACATCCGAATCGGTAATTTTATCACCAAATAAGAATCGTTGTTTGGATAATCGTTGCTCTAGCTCATCTAATCTATTGAATAACTTTTCATAAGCTTTTTCATATGATTTTTGTGATTGTGCAAATCCACATTTGTATACACCGTTGTTTACATCAGTAAAAATAATTTCATTAAGTGCGTCGATTTCTTGACGGATCGAAACTGGATATAAGTCTGGTGCAATTTTCTTATGAAATGGTTTCCAAACCGTTTCAAAATAGTTTGTTAGTTTAAAATAATCGTTATTAACTACTTTACCTGATTTAATATCGACAATTGCTGGGACAGTTGGTCGACCGGAATAGTTTTCATCAGAATTAAAATAAATTTCACTCATATAACGAGTCTTTAAGATTGGATCTACTCCATTTTTATCTAACGAAAATTCCCAATCTACACGATCTAGTCTTGGACGCATAGGGCTTACAGTTCCTAAACTAATAGTAGTTTCTAAACCTAAGACTTTTCGAACAATAACAGAACGATGTGCCCATGGACATGCTGCCGACCAAATGAGTCGATATCGATTAGCTTCTATTGGAAGTTCTTCAGGCATATTCCCAAAAGGTGTTGAAAAACGATTTAGTTGTCTGTTAAATGATCCATCTACTGTTATTTCAGTTAGTTTTGTCTGACTCATCATTTAAACTTCCTTTCTCACTGCTGAAATCGTGATAAATTCTAATACTCTATTATACTCGAAATATTCAGAAAATGTATTTTTTTGGTCCTATAGATTATCAATTCTGTTTTAATTTAGCTATTGGAATCCAATATTAGAATTTATCTCGAATTTGAGGTATATTAAATGTAAAGTAATTTTGGTTGCAAAAGGTAGTAAATAAGACAACTTTAGCATTTATTTTTAAAGCTTTGGAGGAGTAGATTAATGGAAATAGGAATCAGTACATTTGTAGAAACTACACCAGACGTTAAAACTGGTGAAACAATAAGTCATGCAGAACGATTACGGGAAGTCGTTGAGGAAATCATACTTGCAGATCAAGTGGGATTAGATGTATTTGGTGTTGGAGAACATCATCGTAATGATTATGCTGCATCATCTCCTGCAATTGTTTTAGCTGCGGCTGCATCGCAAACAAAACGCATTCGATTAACAAGTGCTGTAACTGTACTTTCTTCGGCAGATCCCGTTCGTGTGTTTCAAGATTTCGCTACACTTGACGGAATATCGAATGGAAGAGCTGAAATAATGGCAGGGCGTGGTTCATTCATCGAATCTTTCCCTTTATTTGGCTATAATTTAAATGATTATGATGAACTTTTTGAAGAAAAGTTAGATCTATTATTAACATTACAAAAGTCCGAATTTGTGACTTGGAGTGGAAAACATCGACCATCGATAAATAATATCGGTGTATATCCCCGTCCTGTACAGGATCCATTGCCTATTTGGATTGGTAGTGGTGGAAATAGCGAATCGGTCGTTCGTGCGGGATTATTGGGACTTCCGCTAGTACTTGCTATTATTGGTGGACGACCTGTTCAATTCGCACCATTAGTGGAATTATACAAAAAGGCTGCAGCTCATGCCGGTCACGATTTAAACAAATTACAGATTGCATCACATTCGCATGGATTCATCGCTGAGGATAGAATCACTGCAGCTGATAAATTTTTCCCATCAACACTACAAGCAATGAATAAGCTTGGAAAAGAAAGAGGATGGGGGCTTTATGATCGATCAGCCTTCGATGCTGCAAGAAGTTTGGAAGGTGCACTTTATGTTGGAGAACCTGAATTTGTAGCACAAAAGATCATCTACCTTCGAAAAAATGTAGGTATCACACGTTTCATGCTACACGTACCAGTTGGTTCAATGCCACATGCAGATGTAATGAAAGCAATCGAGCTATTAGGAAATGAAGTTGCACCAATCGTTCGAGAAGAAATAGCGAAGTGGGAAGATAATTAATAATTTAAGGAACAAACTGTTTTCTAATATGGAGACAGTTTTTTTTATTTAATCCTAAATTAATAATAATATAATAATTGGAAAATAATAGTGCATAGGAAAGGAGGGATTGTTTGTGAAAACAAAAAAATGGCTAACTGTATTACTAATTTCTTTTGCTCCATTTTTATTGATGGCAAAACCAAGTAATATCAAAGTTTTTGCAGAATCAGCGGTTACACAAATTGATAATCGAGCACCAGTAATGGTTGTAGAGTTGGACGATAATTACTTTAATCCAAAAAACATTACAATTCCGAATGGAACAAAATCTACTTTATTATTAAAAAATAAAGGAGTTAATCCTCACACATTTACAGTGAAAATGCTTAATATTGATGTAGAAGTTCAACCAGGAAAAGAAACGACTATTTCTGTATTACCAAAACAAGCCAATACATATGACCTAACATGTAAGTACCATTCTAATGTTGGAATGGTAGGAAAAGTAATTATTAAATAGATTTTTGTCTACAGCTAAGGCAAGGCCATTTAGTCCTTGCCTTAGTGTGTTTAAATAAAACCTATTCAAAATTGAAAAATTAATTTGGGATCATCATGAAATGTTCACGTGATAGTAAAATAACATAGATATAAAAAACAAGCATGTAGCTGTTAATAACATACTCATAAAGGGTTCATGAGTTAAAAATAGAGAGGATTTCTGTAAATTCTTAACTCATAAAGAGTTCATGAGTTAAAAACAGAGAGGATTTCTGTAAATTCTTAACTCATAAGGGGTTCATGAGTTAAAAACAGAGAGGAAATTTGTAATTTCTTAACTCATAAGGGGTTCATGAGTTAAAAACAGAGAGGAAATCTGTAAATTCTTAACTCATAAGTGGTCCATGAGTTAAAAACAAAGAGAAAATCAGTAATTTCTTAACTCATAAAGGGTTCATGAGCTATAAAAGACAAAAATATGAAATCTCCATTTCCATTTCAGGCAAAAGTGGATACCCACAACTACAACTAACTTAATCCAGATATTGTTGGACATTAATTTTCAAACCCATATATAAGACTTACCTTTTATTTTTTCTATAGTAGATGTTCATCAGAATAATAACATTCTATTTTTCCAACTTCATTTCTTTTTATCAAAATCTCCTCATACACTTAAATGAGGAGGGATATGAATGGAGCATATTGATTTTCATATACTTCAATGGTTTTTTGGAAGTACGCCGATCCTGGGTTTAACATTAATGATGTTTCTTATTTCATCGTTTGGGAAACGAAAGACAATTTCAACAATTATATTAGTCGTAACAACAGTTCTTTGGTTTATATGGAAATCACTACCAAACGATATATGGCATCATATGGGAGCAGCTGATAACGTTGGACTTTACCAGCACTTATCGCTTGCGCTTGTGCTTGGTTTTGTTACTTCGAGCATTTTAAATTCGTTTCGAAAAACTCGGAATGCTTGAAAATTTTATTAAAACTAGTTGAATGAAAAATACAATTGTGAGCTTCCCAAAAGGAGCTCTTTTTATATTTCATAAAAAGTTTCTAAAAGAAAACGGATACATAATTAAAACAATAAAATTCGATTAAAATTTGTTTGACTCTCCCCTCAGAGGAGGCTTTACATTATGTTTTGTAGAGTATTTAATAGGAGTTGAACAAAATGAAAAAACAAAACATAATGTTGATTTTAGTTTTAATGAATTTATTCATTATTTTCTTAGGGATAGGATTAGTAGTGCCAGTCACACCTTCGATTATGAATGAGTTAAATATATCCGGTACAATTGTTGGTTATATGGTAGCGGCGTTTGCTGTAACTCAATTGCTTTTTTCACCAATTGCAGGACGCTGGGTAGACCAGTTCGGACGTAAACGAATGATAATCATCGGACTAATAATTTTTAGTTTTTCAGAATTTTTATTTGGTATGGGGAAAACAGTTGAGGTTCTATTTATTTCACGTATGCTAGGAGGCATAAGTGCCGCATTCATTATGCCAGCAGTAACTGCATTTATAGCTGATGTTACAACAGTTGAAACAAGGGCAAAAGCACTAGGCTATATGTCGGCTGCCATTTCTACGGGCTTTATTGTTGGTCCTGGTATTGGAGGATTTTTAGCAGAGTTTGGTACTCGCATACCATTTTTCTTTGCGGCAGGATTAGCAATATTGGCAGGAGTATTATCTATTACTATACTTCCAGAACCAGAACGTAACCAAGAAAATATCGAGGTGACAGGAGAAAAACCTGGTTTAAAACGAATTTTTGCTCCGATGTATTTTATATCGTTTATGGTTTTATTAATTTCTCAATTTGGCTTATCAGCTTTCGAATCATTATTTTCTTTATTTACTAACCATAAATTTGGATTTACACCTAAGGATATTGCAATCATGATTACAGGCGGAGGCATAATCGGTGCAATTGCACAAATCGCATTATTTGATCGTTTAACAAAATGGATTGGTGAAATTGGCCTAGTACGATATAGTTTAATTCTTTCTACAATACTAGTCTTTTTAATGACAGTTGTGAATTCATACTTTACAATTTTACTTGTTACAATTACCGTATTTTTAGGCTTTGATTTAATGCGTCCTGCTGTAACAACATATTTATCTAAAATAGCAGGAAATGAACAAGGTTTTGTTGGCGGAATGAATTCAATGTTTACTAGTATAGGGAATGTAATAGGACCTATTATAGGTGGAATTCTATTTGATATCGACTTAAACTATCCATTCTATTTTGCAACAGTATTACTTGCGAGCGGTGTTGGGTTAACAATTGCTTGGAAAATGCCGGGTTATCGAACATCATCAATAAGCAAAGGCGTATTCTTTGAAAACGAATAAAGAATACGCTTCTTTTAAAAAATAATACATAAGGAGTGATCAAGTGAAAGAAACACTTTATACAATAGGTGAAGTCTCAAAATTAGTAAATATTTCAATAAAAGCACTTCGATATTATGACAAAATAAACTTGTTTAAACCGGCCTATGTCGATCCAGATACTAATTATCGATATTATAAAGACTCACAAATCCATCTACTTGACTTAATCAAATCACTTAAATATATTGGCACTCCTTTAGAAGATATGAAAAAAGTGCAAGGATTAGAGAGAGATGAGTTTTATGCTTTTTTAACAGAGCAAGAAAACATTGTAAAAGATAAAATAGATTCTTTAACAGAAATTGAAAAAATCATAGCAAATGCTAAAAGAGGAATACAGAGGCAGAAGCAATATCCCCAATTTGGAGAAGTATTTTTTTCGTATGAAGAAGAAATTCAGATCATTCAAACGAAAGCTGATGGAATCGATCCTAAAAATATCTTAAATGCTTCATATAGTAAATTGAAAAAATTTGCTGCATCGACAGAAGGATTTAGAAACAATGGTTATGGTGCGATTTACCCTTATAAATCGTATAAACATGTTAATGAAGTATCTTATCAATATTTATTCACACCTGTTTTAACGAAAAAACAAACTACATTACTATTACCGGATACCGAAGTTTCAAAAATTCCAGAAGGTAATTATATATGCATTACGTATAAAAGTTTAACGCCAAATGATTATTTTACTAATTTACAAAAACTAATTACATACATTGAGTATCATAAAATAACTGTTAGCAGTGACATTTATGAGTCATTAATACATAATAATTATTCTCCGCATCAAAAGGAAGAATTTATAATTGAAATGAGAGTATTAATTAAAGATGACTCACATATAAATTTAGACCAGTAAACAGACTCGACCAAGGGTCTGTTTTTCTATTTAGCTAAATTTTTGTTTAATGTAATTTTATTATGTAAACTAATTATTTAAAAATAACCCCATTAAAAAAATTGGGGCATTATTAATACTCTTCATCATCCCAAACATTACTAGCATGCTGGGATCGATTCATCATTTTTGCTAAATATATTTCAGTAGTTTGAATACTTTCATGACCTAAACTTCGACTTACTTGATAGATGCTTGCACCTTTTTCAATTGATCGACATGCATAGTGATGTCGAAAGAAGTGGGGACTAATATTATTCGTTCGATTATGATCTAAAACAAAAGGTAGTTCTGAAGCTTTTATAATTTCGATTACATACTTAGATAAATATTTGAAGGAATAATGCTTATTTAGCTTGTTTGGAAAAAATGGATTTGTATCAGTTTTAGAAATACTATTTAAAAAACCACGTCGACTCCTTAGTTTACATAAATCGATAAATACATGATTTAAAAGTTTAACTTCACGTTTTTTATTTCCTTTACCAACAATTTCGAGCCAGTATCCATTTGCATCCTTTGAAACATTTCCCCAGTTCGCCTCAGCTAACTCACGAATTCGCATACCAGATGTAGCCAGTAATTTAATTAAAGTAGTGATTAAAATATTTCCTCTATAAAAATTCAGTAATGATTTTACTTCACTTTCTTCTAAATCTCGATTTGGTAAGTCATCTTTTGTTATTTTTGCGTTCAAAATTCTTGTAAATAGAGGAACTTGAACATAATTGGAATCAAATAAAAATTTAAAGAAACTTTTTAATATAACAAGTTTCCTTGAGAGAGTAGTGACTCGGTACTGTTGCATCTTTGAACCATATTGATAATTCGATAACCATTGCTGATATGATTCGATATGTCTCTGTTTTAAATTTTTCAATAATGATTCTTCTATATATGAATCAACGTCTTTACGTAAAAATTCTTCACTTTTTAATAAGTAACGATAAAACTGTAATAATTCTCTTATGTACTCTATTTTTGTACTTTCTTTTCGCTGCTTTGATTTTTGAATATCTTTTATTTGATGAACAAAATAGTAGATCATTTCTAAATCAGTGAAAGCGTCATAAATCATACGATGATTTTTTTCATTTTCAAACTTCCTTTGTAGTAGCGCAGGAAAGTATGTTTCATCTATTAAATACTCTATTACTCTAAAATCGTTATGATTTACATCTAATAATTCAGTTGAGTTTGAAATAAGTAGATTTGATTTTACTAACATAGGTATCACCTCATTATCAATTATACAAAATTTATTGTATATATAGTATAAATTCATTTATTTTTTCTTCTTAAGTAAATAAAATATCTTTGTTATATATTACTAAATGTAAGATAGGTTAATAGTAGAAAAATACACTATTATTCAACTTAAAGAAAACTTTGTATAATTAATTATTTATAAATAAATGGATTTAGTTGTATTGCATTAACTATAATTTAACGTTTTGTTAGAAATAATTATGGTATAATTAAACAAAAACATGATAAAAAGGGACGATTTCAAATGTTAGAACAAGATCAAAAAGCGAAAGAGATTGTTACAACAAATGAGGCTGTACATATTTTAGGAATATCAAAGCAAACGATCTATAATTATGTAAAAGCTGGAAAGCTGAAACTTGTGTATGAAGATTGGCAAATAGACGGAACGATGAGATTTTATTTAGACGATATAAATCAGTTTAAGTCGCAAACAGTTAAACCAGTTGGACTTACAGTACTTGAAACAGCCAATCTCTTAGGAGTATCAAAGGCAACGATTCACCAATATATAAAAACTGGAAAAATTTCAGCAAGTAAGATCAATTTTAAAGGTAGACAAACTGTTTTTATTAAAGAGGAAGAAGTGGAAAAACTAAAATCCACTCAAATTAATGGATCAAAGAGAAAGACGTTTTTTACAAAGGACTTAGATTTCTACTTGTTTGGTTTATACGAAATTCCAAATTCGAATGAAAAGGCGCGTATTATTGAACTTAATGAGAATGGTGAGATTGTAGCAAAGACCAATATGGGGGAATTGTTAAATAAAGAAGAATTACTAAATCGTAGTTTTAAAAAGTCGTATGAGTTTAAGCAAGCAACACATAGTACAAAAAGAGGTAGTATCAAATTTCAATTTCCATTTCCACAATCAATAAGTGCCCCAATTTTTAGTATTATCGATTCTTTTTATAGAAATATTGGTCACCAAAATATGAATCTTTATTTAGAAGGTAATTCTATTAAGGTGGAAATAAAGCCAATTAGACTACCTTATAATCCTGAACAAATTGAACAAGATTTAGAGATTTTACAAAATTGTTTAATTGATGGTAAGCTTTCTACAAGACCAGGTTTTATTTTGTTTACTAGTAAACAAGAACAACTCACAATTTTTGTACAGGATATCGTAAAAGAGAAGATTAAAGATATTGCAGTAGATCATCACTCTGGAATTGAGGATATTACAGAGAAACTTTTATTAATGGGATTGAAAGAATATGAAAAAAGCAACAAATTTAATGCATAATTTCATACGCAATTTCCGACATTGAGTTGTATCATTGTATTAGAATCCAATTCTCGATGCGTCTATTAAACTAGTTTTGATAATTCTGAAAACAAGAAAAGAGGCTTATAAAAATGAAATTTATTGATTTAAGAAGTGACACGGTAACTATTCCTACAGAAGAAATGAGACAAGCTATGTTTTCAGCTGAAGTGGGAGATGATGTATACGGAGATGACCCTACTGTTCAGAAACTTGAAAAATTAGCTGCATCAATAATCGGGAAAGAAGCTGCCTTATTCGTTCCAAGTGGAACATTTGGAAATCAACTAGCTTTATTTACTCATTGTGCTCGTGGGACTGAAGTGATCCTTGGTGAAGATTGCCATATTTTTGAGCATGAAGTCGGAGCTGCTTCAATAATTGCTGGTGTTCATACAAGGACATTACAAACGACTAACGGTAAGATGGAAATTAAACGAATTCAACAATCTATTAGACCTGATGACTTACATTTTCCTGAAACTTCATTAATATGCTTAGAAAATGCATATTCTAATGGAGCAGTAGTTGATCTTGAATATATGAAAGAAGTTTTTAGCATTGCAAAAAATGCAAACATACCTGTTCACTTAGATGGAGCAAGAATTTTTAATGCTGCTACTTATTTAAAAACAGATGCGAAAGAATTATCTCGATATAGTGATTCTGTAATGTTTTGCTTATCAAAAGGACTGTGTGCGCCAGTAGGTTCCATACTAGCAGGAAGTAAAGAATTTATTGAGAAGGCAAAAAAGAAGCGTAAATTATTAGGTGGTGGCTGGAGACAATCCGGATTTTTAGCAGCCGCTGGTATCATTGCATTAGAAAAAATGACAAAACGTTTACACGAAGATCACGAAAATGCACTATATTTAGCTGAACGATTAAGTGAAATCCCTACAATTAAAGTGGACTTATCTCAAATTAATATTAATTTAGTATTCTTCCAAATGACAAATATGAAACATAGCCCAGAGGAAATCGAACAAATCTTTAAAGAGAACGGAATCATTATATTTGCACCTGAGGAAGATGGAATGATGCGCTTTGCTACACATTATTGGATTACAAAAAATGATATTGATAAAATAATTGAAGTTATGAAATTGTTGTAATTTTTTTCTATACAAAAAGGATCTTCTATGAAGATCCTTTTTATATTTTCTATAAATTGAGCCTTATTTTAATAAGGTAGTTGAAAATTACTGCTTACCGTGTCATTAAACTTCTTCGCTCTCACGCTTTTGGATTTGTAATAGCGTATTTGAGATTGTTTTTAATTCTTCTTTAAGACGGATTGTTTCATTCGCTAATTGTTCAGAAGTAGTTTCTTTAATTCGCTTGTTTAGTACGTCAACTACTTTTCGTAGCTTTCCAATAGATTGTTCAAGTTGAACAGTTGATGTTGTTTTCATGATTTACACTCCTAAATTGGTATTTCCTTTAGCATACCACATATTATTTTTACGACAATAATCTACAAAGAAGATATTCCTTTTATTATAGATTTTAAATACAAAAGAACGTATTTTTCAATTCAAATCAGTCTGAGGACGTATTAAAAAAGTTTTACATGTCAGTATAATAAAGTTAACGAAAATTGTTTTACATAGAAAAATATGATTTATGGAGTAAAAGGAGCGCAGTGGAATGAAGAGGTTAGACAGAAGTTTTCTGATCGGAGCGTTATTATTAATTATTGGAGTCATTTGGGGCTTTATGATGAGTGGTGTGAAAGGGATTGAATGGCTGTTATTACTATCAGGAATAGTATTGGGAATTTTAGCGGGGATTGTTCAAGGGTGGTCAATTGCAAGAAGTAAACTTGGAAAAATTGGACGCGGAAAGAAAACACTGTGGGTGATTGGAACGATCCTTATTTTAGTTGTTTTAAAAGTAGCGATCAACGTATTGATACCTTCTTATTTAGCGACGAGCCAATTAGGGATCTGGCTATCGATTGTTTTTGCCGTTTCCGGACTTTTACTCGGTCGTTCGTTTTATCCCTCACCTAGCTTAAAAAATTCTAAATCATGAACTGCGTCTAACTAATCTTAAGTTTGATAATACAAAAATGCCCTCTTGATCAATAGTGATCGAGAGGGCATTTTTATTTATAATTCCAAATTTAGTTTGTATCCTTGCCCCAAGATTCTTGTAATTTTTCAAGTCCGGATTGATTTGTAACTGAGAGGGTGATTTGCTTCTTTTTAACCTTTTTTTCCATTAGACTATAAGAATCCCCATCTCGTAATCCTGGCCAGTAAACGCTTCCAATACCGAGATGATTAATTTTTTCGCTCATTGCTCGAACATAATGTATATCATTATTGCTCTTTTTTACAGAATAATCTAGGCCAGTTTTCATTGGTGCGCCCCATTCTGTTACAATCGCACGGTCGGAATACTTACCAATCTCGACTGATAAGACATTTGACCAACCAGTTTCTGTTAGAGATTTTATATGAACATATCCTGCATAAAATGCGTAGCAGTGAACAGCAAGCATTGTGCCATCTAGTCGTTTATCAGTACCTAGTGGATTAATATATAAAGCTGCCAGACCAATTCCATCAAGAATGACATTTTTCCTTGAAACATGATATTTAGTTAACCAATTGTTGTAGAAATCACGTAAATCTTTCGAATTATAGCCATATGGCTCATTAATAGGTTCAAAATAGCAGTTTGAGTTATTTCCATATTTGTTGATAACAGTACTCCACATTTTATAAAAACGATCGAGTTCTTCTGGTTTCCCATTTTTTGGAGCCCAATAGCTGAAAATTACTTTTCCTTTTTCTAACGCAGCATCGATTGCTCCAGTGTATGTACTCCAATAATTTTCGACTGTTGCTTCATTAATGGGAAGTCTGACAGTGTTAGCTCCTGTTTGATCAAACATTTGTCCAATAACTTGTCGTCCAACAGCTTTAGCAGAGTCATACGTATCATTCTTCGTCAGACCACTTACATAAATCACACCATCAACAAAATTATCACGTTCATCTGCCCAGTTTACACCCCTTATACCAGCCGATAACGGTGAAGATGGTTTATGAACGTTAACTTTAATATAATTTAAAAATGCAAAAGAAGAGGCAAATAGTAAAATAATGATCGCTATCACACAAACTCCAATAAAAATTCCTTTTTTTACTATTTTCAAAGATTAACCCCCTAATAAAACCTTTTTTTAAATCCAACCTGTCTTACACAATCCTATTAATTTATATATGAAAGTTTTCGCTGAAAATATCTGAAAAAACCTTGAGTGAACAATTTAATTTTCAGAAGATTTTTTGTAAGAATACGGTTCAGCTTCCAATGTTCTATATGGTGTTTCGGCAAAAGATAACATCGACGGAATTTTAACTAAATCCATTAAGATTTCAGGTACAGTTAGTGTAAATTAAAAAGGAAGCTACACTTATAGTGCAAAACACAAAAACTTAATTTGCAAAAACCTAAAATCTGGAGTTGCTTTATAAAGATGTTGATGTGTCTAATATAAAGACCGATAGTTTAAGTCGATCTTTTTATTTATTTTGGCGGATTATTGAAACATTTGATAAAATTACATTCAGAAAAGACTTTATATATCCAAAAAGGAGTAACATTTATGCATAATCAAAAAACAGCACTGTTAGTAATGGATTTACAAAATGGTATTGTTTCGCGTTTCGCTGACAAACAAGAAATTCTTAAACCATTTCAACAAGCCATTCAAGCCGCTCGCCAAAATAATATTCAAGTTATTTTTGTACGAGTCGGTTTTAGTGAAGGATACCCTGAGGTTAGTAAAAATAATAAGATTTTCTCAGCAATTGCTAAAAATGGTGGAATGACATTTACTGATTTATCAACACAAATTCACGAATCTGTTGAACCAATACAAGGTGAACCAGTTATTACAAAATATCGAGTTAGTGCGTTCACTGGTAGTAATCTAGAAGTTATATTGCGCTCACAACAAATTGATTCAATTGTTTTAAGTGGTATTTCGACAAGTGGCGTTGTACTATCGACTCTAAGAGAAGCGGCAGATAAGGACTATTCAATTACTGTGCTTTCCGATGCGTGTATTGATTCTGATCCTGAAGTTCATAGAGTACTCATTGAAAAAATATTCCCACGCCAAGCAGAAGTTCAAACTGTTGATCGTTGGATTGATCATTTAAAATAAATTGACAACTTCGTGCATTACAAATTACATTAATTAAAATGTTACTGCAAATTAAGATGATCCTTATCAAATTTATTACGAAATGGTTAATTTTTTAAGAAAACACTTCAAGTTTTAACCCACTCGTGATAGAATGTTAACATTCTCAGATTTGGAGAGTGGTAGATTGAAAAAATTACAAAGCAATTCTAGAACAACGTCAAGAGCAAAAAAAAGAAAAACCAAATTATTTATTTTAAGTGGATCAATTGCAGTTGTCATTATTGTAATTGTATTTGTTTCAAATTCGATTTTATCGTCTGGAGATAAAAAGCCATCACCTCTAATAGACGATTATGCTTCAGCTGGAAAACAATCGGATAACAACATAAAGAACGATAAACAAGAAGCGGATACGAGTTCAGATGATAATTCTTCACAAGACCAAACTCAATCGGATGAGTCTAATGATAATACATCATCTACAGAAGATAGCTCGGAAACAATCGCACCAGAAACGCCTGAACAAACAGGTGTTACACCGGAAACTCCTGAGCAAACAGGAGGACAGCATGTTACAAGTTACGATTCAAGTTCACAAGATTGGCAGAACATGCTTCAAACAATCGCTACTGCTACTGGACTAGATCGAAGTAATATGACAGTATGGTTTCTAGGAAGCGACAAAAGCAATAAAGGTGGCTCTGTTGGGACTGTATCTTCAAAAGAAAAAGGCTCTCAAAAATATCGCGTGTATCTGCAATGGAACGGCACAGGTTACATAGCAACAAAAGTTGAACCTGCATCGTAACAAAAGTTAATAGAAATTTCATATTTAATTATTAGACTGTCGAGAATCACTCGGCAGTTTTTTTATTTAGGAAATTGTACATTTTTATTATGAACAACAAGAATTGCTTTGACAGCTTCTTTTTTATTCGAAAAAATGGCAAAACAGTTTAATAAGAAGGAGCCTTATAAGTATTAATAGAATAGATAAAAAGTATTATTTAAGAGTTAGAAGTAGAAAGGGGAATTCTTTTGATATCTAAGGAAAAAAGTACAGAAAATATTTCTTTGCCACCAAAACATATTATTTCAGCTGCGACAATAGTAGTTAACGAACATAATGAAATTTTATTAATTAAGGGCCCACTTAGAGGTTGGGAAATGCCAGGTGGGCAAGTTGAAGAGGGAGAATCATTGAAAACTGCTGCAATTAGGGAAACAAAAGAAGAAAGTGGAATTGATATTGAAGTTGTGAAATTTTGTGGTGTATTTCAAAATGTTAGTAGTTCAATTTGTAATACTTTGTTTTTAGCTAAACCAATCGGAGGAAAGTTAACAACTTCTTCAGAAAGTTTGGAAGTTGGATATTTTCCTATTGAGGAAGCTTTAGCGATGGTAACTTGGAAAAATTTCAAACAAAGAATTGAATATTGTTTGAATGAAAACAGCCATCCATTTTATAAAGAGTTTTAATTTCCTTTTTTAGTTACATAAGTATTTCTAAAGGTTGTCTATTTAGATAGCCTTTTTTTAGTTCGAAAAATTAATAATTAAATATAACAGATCTATATTTAACTAAAATTGGAAGTCGACTATGTGTAAACATATATAATTTATAAAATTTATTATAATAGTTCCTTTTCTTTAAAAAATATCTACCAAAAGATTCATTTTTATTCGAATGAGAGGATGTCGCTTAACTTTAATGGAATTATGTTAGAGAATAATTAAAAATAAGGAGGGACTATGAAGAAAATTCTAATGATATTATGTTTTTCATTTGTATTATTTGGTTGTTCATTGAACACAAATACAGAAAGTAAGGATCCTAAAACAGTTGCAATAGTCGCAGTTTCTGATGTCAATACGATCATTTATAGCTCAGATAAAAACCGTGATCAAATTCAAGAAATTGTAAAAGGATTCGCCTCAAAAAAAGCTCAACCGGAACAAAACGAAACACCGAAAACAGATTTAAATTTATGGTTTATCAATGAAAGCGGTAAAAAAGAAGAGTTTGCTATAAACTACAACCAAAATTTAGTATTAGGACAAGGTGGAAAGGTTTATAAAATCAATTCAAAGACAACTGAACTATTACAAGAGCTATTTATGAATTAAAACAAAATTATCGAGAAACATGTTTATGAAGGACGTTTAATTTAGATGAAATTAAATCTTTTTACAGTATTTCTTTTGGAGGAAAAATGAATAATTTTAATTTAATAAATACATTAATTGTATTAGCAATTATCTTTCTAATAATGTTTGTCTTAAAGTCTGTTTTAAAAGAAAAGCAACGCACTCAAAGACTATTTATTTATATAGCAGTTTTATTGATAACATATATAGGTTTTAATCTATTTAATACATTTTGTATTTCAGATTTATCAGCGAAAGAAGCTAAGGAGTACGCTGCTAAACATAATTTACATTCACCAGAAATTGAACATATTAAAAATAAAACAGTCATTTTCTATGAAAATGACAAGGAATATGGATACTATGAATTATCAAAAATATTTGGGAAAATTCACAAGAGTGGTTCGTCTATTACCGCACTAAATTCGGATAACACAGTTACATCATTTAGTGAAACGGACGAACAACATAATTTTGCAGGAGTAGTTGTTGATAAACCATCTTTATTAAAGCAGGGGTATAAATTAGTTATTATAGATAATAAAGGCAAAAAAATTGTTAGAAATATTGAAGAAAATAAAAAAGTTTATTTCCTAAAGAAAGTGAAAGAAGTGGAAAAGGTTACTATTCAAGACAACAATAACAAAGTAATCTTTTAAGAGTGTGTACTTACATATTAAATGACTGCTTCGGCGGTCTTTTTTTACATTAAAGGAATAAATAGTTTGATATTATTTTATCATGAGTTTTTATAGAAGTCTTGGAGAGGAATAGTTAATTAGTGAGATAGACGATAAGGTCTTGTTCGGAGTAGGTAAACATTGATTATGCAGACGAATTTTATTGGTTAAGCTATGTGACATTTCAATAAATGAATTACAAGTATATCTAGTTTTCTTTAAATCCACAGAATAAATTACATTGTTCTCATTCCCTTCGTTTTAAATTATATAGCGTGTAATTAAAAAAGTTAACCGCTCTTATTCATGCTTTAGATGATTTGGTTTAATTGGTTTGATCATCCAATGTTCATCAGTCTGCACATGATTTTCTCGAACAAATTTAGCCACCGAGTGTTTAAAATCTTTGTAATCAAACCCATCAGTTAATCGTATAACATATCCTTCTTGTTCTCCACCTAAAATAGACTTTTTTGAATAACAAGCTTTAATCGCTTCTTCATTAAATTCACCTTTATATAAGACCGGTGCAGTCTTTAGTCCTAATAGTTCGGTCCAGGTGACAGTATCATCCCACGAAAGACACTTATTATGTTCATCCCAAATCGAGAAGACATAAAAATAACTTTCTAGTTCACTGTAATGGATCGAATGCATCGCAAATATATTTTCTCCACAAACTCGCCAATGTTCGGGGATTTGATAACCAATCGTTGCTTGTAGCATTTTTACCCAATGTCTAGATGGATGATCCAAACTATCAGTTGATCTTGCGTGAATTGCATCTTTATAAATCGAGCAATTTTCACCATCAATTTTTTCGGTTACTACAACTTCTTTACCGATGAAATGCTCAATGTTTTTTAGTGTTTTATCATCCGTTGTTTTGGATTCGGACCAAGGTAAATGAAATGTTTTTGGATATTTTATCTTCATCATTTATCGCCTCACTTCGCAAATGTATCTGCTTCACGAAAGAAATAAAGTTTTGCGAGTAAATCATCACCTAATAAATGATAAATTTCAGTTGCTCCTTCATTTCCACCGTAGTTAATTAACATATGCATTTCAATAATCCCTAAAACAGCTTGAATGAACTCTTCTTCAAAACCAAGTTCGCTAAGAAAATGGAAAGCAATTTGTGAAGATACTTTTTCGTGCCCAAAGTATGAATAATATCCTTTAGTAACTTTAAATGTTTTACAAAATAACTTCCCTACATCATGGAACAGAGCTGCCATTTGGAGAATTAGTTTATCCTTCTCTACATACATTTCATTAATGTACTCGATTACTCCATATGTGTGTTGACATAATGGCATAGAATGATATGGGTTTTCTTGATCGAAGCCTTTCATTTTACGAAAAAATTCAACAGACTTGAGTTCTTCAAATAGTTTTTCATAAGACACTTCACTAACCAATAATTCGGTTATCTTTTCTTTCGTGATTTCATAAGAAGATGATTCATGTATGATGTGAATCATATCCCATCCTTCATTTTTTAAAGGAAAATCAAAATTCTTCCTCATCTTAACGAGTATGCGCTCTTCTACTACTCTCTTTCTCTTGCTATTTCGTTCGACACATAATTCATAAGGTACATCCATGTAATAACATTCTTTCTGAAAACTTGCGAATTTTGATAATGCTTTCATCCGTCTTTCACGTTCAATATTTGTAGCATCGATGAGTACACTTTTCCCATCAGCTAGATAACGATTAGCACGTTTGTATAATTCCATATACAAAAGATTCGTTTTCTTTTGCTTATTCACATTAAAGAAAAGTGTTTGGCGCAGCTCATCCGTGGAAAGAATGACAGCATTTTCCTTTTTTGCAATTTGTTTTGCCTTTTCGCTCTTACCACTACCGGGTAAGCCAATCATATAGATCACTTTTTGCATAAAACTTCCTCCTTACAAATAGGCGGATAAGTAAGGAACGACGACTTGATGGAGCAGAGGTTGGGAATTGAACCCATAGTATCATATGAACAATACAATAATAATCCTCCGCATATTAAAATAAGGAAAAATAAACCACTTATAAAGTATTTTATCATATACTGGAGAAATATTATTGAAAATAATCCCTTCGGAAAAATGATTTTACAATAGGGACATAAATACTTAATAATTTATGCTAGTTTTGGTTTTTACTAGAAAATAATGTTATATAATAAGTTTAAAAATAATAGCGAAAGGGGATTATCATGATGATTTCATTCATTTTAGTTGTTTTAACATTATTTTTAATACCAGGTCCAGCTGTTTTGTTGACATTATCACAAACGATGAAAGGTGGGAAATGGAATGGAATTTTAACAGGCTTAGGGATTGCTGTAGGTGATTTAATACATACTTGTGCATCAGTCTTTGGACTTTCTGCAATATTAATGACATCTGCCTTTGCTTTTGAGGTAGTAAAATATTTAGGAGCGGCCTATTTATTTTATTTGGGGATCACGGCATTAATTAGAAAAACTAAAAAAAGTGAGAAAGCTAAAGTTCAAAAAGAAGTAAATACTAAACTATCTTTTCGACAAGCTATTTTAATTGAAGTTTTAAATCCTAAAACTGCATTGTTTTTCTTAGCTCTATTACCTCAATTTGTACAACATAATGATCATTCAGTATTTATTCAACTATTAACCCTTGGGATAACGTTTGTGATACTAAGTATTTTATACACAACTTCACTTGTGCTTTTATCAAGTTTAATTGGGAATAAATTTTTTAATAAAAATAGCAATAGCTCAAAATGGATGGGAAAAACCATTGGTCTAGTCTATATTGGGTTAGGAGTTAGAGTAGCACTTCAAACTCAAGAATAATTTGAGCGGGAACAAAATTAGGAGGCCGGGGTGGCTTCCTTTTTTTATGATAATAGAATAATTTTATTTGAATGAGGTGGAAACATGGATTCTGATCATCCAAAAATCAATAACTCTAGAATTGAAATACAAGAATATAATGAGCAATGGCCAAAAAAATTTTCAGCTTTGAAGCAAGTCTTAAATAATAGCCTAAAACCACTAATTATTGAAATTGAACATGTTGGTAGTACGTCAGTTAAGAGGCTTACAGCGAAACCGATATTGGATATAGATGTTGTCATAGCAGACTATAGTAATTTCTCTGAAGTGATAAAAAAACTTGAAGGAATAGGCTATATACACCAAGAAAATTGGAGCTATAAAGGTAGAGATGCCTTCGGTAGAATAAACTGTTATGTACCTTGGGATGGGAAAAATACGAATTGGATGGAACATCATCTATATGTTTGTCATAAAGACAGCGAGGAATTAAAAAAACATATTTCATTTCGAAATTACCTTAGATGTAACGCAGGGGCTATTATTGAGTATGAACAGTTAAAGAAAGAGCTAGTAAATAATACAAAAGACCGCTCAGAATATTCAGTAGGTAAAAGTAATTTTATCAATAAAATTTTAACTAAATACAACGAATCATCAAAGTCACACGAGAAATAAATAAAAAAAAGGAGCTGAATAAAACAGCTCTTCCTCAAAATTGATAGTACGATCTATTAAAAATAAATCTCATTCAAAATACAAATGATAATGATTTTTACAACCTGGATTAAAATCAGCATGACATTTAGGACATTTGTAGTTACAATCTTGATACTCTTGAATTGTTAATTCCTCATGGCAATCACCACAAAAGATTGCTTTTGTTTCCCATTCGTTTTTATGCCAGACTGTATGTTGATGGTTTACATTTTCCTCATGGCAAAAATAACATCCGTAATATGTGTCACAACATTTGAATTTGATGGCAATAATATCTTTTTCAGTGTGGTAATGTTTGCATCGTGTATGATTGTCAATTGAACCAATTACTTTCATTTACTTTACCTCTCAATTTTAAAATCTAGTATGTATGATCAAATTTATTTACTACTTCGAATAAAACAGCGATTCCGATTCCACCGCCACTTCCAATGGCTGCCAATACATAGTTAGTTTCTAAATTCTTTCTACGTTGTACTTCATAGAAAAGTCTAGTGATCATGATACTGCCCGAAGCTCCGTAAGGGTGTCCGATTGATAAGGCACCGCCACAAACATTTAACTTGTCAAATGGTATGGATAGTTCATTAGAGCAAGCAATAATTTTTGAAGCAAAAGCTTCATTTATTTCAATTAAATCAATATCTGCAATTGTTAAATTATTTCTATTTAATAACTCTTGAATAGCTGGAATAGGGGCAGAACCAGGATAATTAGGATGAATTCCAGCGACTTCACTATCTTTAAAGCGTAAAATAGGTTTTAATCCACAGTTAATTGCTTCATTTTCTTCCATTATTAAAACTGCTGCCGCACCATCATGTATTCCGCAACTGTTAGCAGCTGTCACGGTACCGTTCTTTTTAAACACAGGTTTTGCTCTATGAAGTAAGTCTTTCATTTTTCTTTCTTTGAAAAATACTTCATCTTGAGTATGTCCACCAACTGGAAGAATCTCATCAGTAAAGAATCCGTTTTTGTAAGATTCCCAACTTCGTGTATAACTTAATAGAGCATATTGATCTTGAGTTTCCTTTGAAATACAGAATTTTTCAGCCACATTTTCCGCTGCTAAACCCATATCAGGATCACCAATTTTATCAGGAGCAAATCTCGCCCTAGAAGGAAAAGGGGAGGTGCTAGTGCTTTCAACACCTCCAGCAATATAGCAATTTCCAGCTCCACCTTGAATTAAGTAACAAGCCATCCGAATTGCTTCTAACCCGGCACTACATTGACGATCAATTGTCATACCTGGAACAGAAAGAGGGAGATCAGCTTCTAATGCAGAAACTCTAGCGACATTTCCACCTGGACCGACTACATTGCCTAAAATAATGTCATTAATCTTCTCTTCCAATCCTTTTGCCAAATGTTTAAGTAATGGAGCGGCAAGCTCGTGAGGTTGATATTCCTGTAATATACCACCAATTTTTCCTATAGGTGTCCGCTTTGCATTGACGATTACTGCTCTATTAATTTTTAGTCACCTGCATTTCTATTTGTTTAATTAATTCAGCACGTGCAATTTTCCCGCTAGTTGTATAAGGCATTTCATCTTTAAAAAACCATTTTCGTGGGATTTTATAAGAAGATAAATAGGTCTTACAAAACTTTTTCAACTCAAAAGAATTACATTTCCCTTTAATGACAGCAGCCACAATTTGACCCCAGTATGGATCTGAAAGTCCAATAACGGCAATTTCTTCAACATCAGGATGAAGAGAAATGACTTTTTCAATCTCTTCTGGAAAAATATTAATACCACCGTATAGAATCATATTTTTTTCTCGTCCGTTAATTGTTAAAAAACCATCTTCATCAATAAAGCCCATATCATGGACAGTAGCCCAACCATCTTCGTCCTGAATCGAATGAACTATATTTTCATTTTCTTCAAAATACCCATTGATTAAATATTTACTTCTCACATATATTTTTCCGGTTTCATTTGTTTTTGCGAGCTCTTGATTTGGTCGACGTATTTCTATTTCTACACCATAGCAAGGTTTACCAACCGTTTTTGCTTTCAAAACTCCATCAAGATCAGATAAAACAGTTATGAAGCTTAATTCACTAGCGCCAAAAAATTCAAATATCGACATCTCAGGAAACAATTGACAGAACTCTATTTTAGATTTTTCAGTCCATTTTGCACCTGATGAAAGAATTTTCATTGCTTTATTAACTTGAATTCCTTCTCTAACTAATGCTTCAATCATTGTCGGAACAACGTATATAGTGGAAATAGGTAAATCATTCATCATTGAGAGTATATTATTTGCTGAAAACTTTTCTAATAGTAAAACTGTGCCACCCAAATATAAACTACTAACAGCACCATAAAGAAAGTGTGAATGTATTAATGCTCCAGGTATAAGCGTTACATCAGATTCATCAAGTCCAAAGTCAAAGCGATTACAATCAAAACTAGCAACCCATGAATCTTGAGAGCGCATAAACGCTTTTGGACTCCCAGTCGTTCCAGAAGTAAATCCCACATAGAAAGGTAAATCCTCTTCTAGCTCAATAGAAGAAAAAGTATTAAAATTTGCGATTTCTTGTAAGCAATCATCCAATACCTTCATATTAGGAATGATTGAATGAAATTTAGCATAAATCTCTTTAGTTGTAACAATGATTGAAGGTTTAGAAAGCTTTACTCTTTTTTCTAAATCTGCTAAATTCCATTTCATATCAAAAGGAACAGCAATCCATCCTGCTTTACAAGCACCTGCAAACATTTGTAAGAAGGGAATCCCATTTGGTAAAAGGATTCCAATCGTTTTCGTATTTAATTGACCATGTAGCCAATTAGCAGTTTGGTTGATTAATTGATTCCATTCTTTATAACTGATTTGTTGATTACTAGTATGTATCGCAATTTTCTCAGGAGATAATGTAGCGAAATTCTTATAGGTTTCTGTAATATTTGCCATTATTAATTCACCTCTATAAAAAAGAGACACAGAAGTGTGTCCCGAATAATTTAAATATTTTTTGATGATTGGTTTGAATAATTTGTTGTCAATGAACGTGAAAATACTGGGTGTTGTCTTAGTTTGAATACTAAAATTGAAGCAAGGATCGCTTTTAAAACATCTCCAGGTATGTAAACTAAACTTAGTTTAACAGCAGTAGCTACAGGAATACCCATAATGACAGCTTGTATCGGTATACCGATTAAATAGATTAATAGAATTCCTACCGTTAAATTAATTAATAGAACATGTTTTAATTTTAACGTTTTAAAACGAGATAATAAATAACCAAGAACAAAAGCTGTAATTGGCCATGAAATCAAATAGCCAACACTTGGTCCTGCAAATACACTTAATCCACCGCGACCACCTGATAAAAGTGGCATACCAACGGCTACAAGTAATAAAAATACTGTTTGGCTAAGTGCACCTAATCTTGCTCCTAACACTCCACCAGTAAGTATAACACCTAATGTTTGTAAAGTAATAGGAACTGGTGTAAAGGATAACATAATTGGAGGCACTTGTCCAAGTACTCCCATAACTGCTGCAAACATTGCTACAAATGTAATTTCTTTAATCTTCATTGTTAGTTCTCCTATTATTAATTTTCTGATAACAACTATCATATTAATGAAACTTGAATTATATGTCAACCTATTTAATTTTTTAGTTAACATATATTATCTTGAAATAGGAAACTAGTACATAGCTATATCATGCCAATAATAGTAATGATAAAATTTTAATGTCAAAAGAAACCGAGTTTAGACTAATCAACTTTAAATGTTAACAGGAAGGACATTCATGAGGAAAATTGTCATCATTGGTTCAGGAGGAGCGGGAAAATCTACTTTTGCTAGACATTTAGGAAAAAAGTTAAACATAAACGTTTTTCATTTAGACTCTTTATTATGGAAACCAAATTGGGAAGTAGTACCGAAAGTAGACCAGATTAAAATACAAAATGAACTAGTAAAAAAAGAAGAATGGATCATAGACGGTAATTATGGAGGCACGATGGACTTAAGAATAAATTCAGCTGATACTATTATTTTTCTAGATATCCCTAGGTTAATTTGTATTTATCGGGCATTTAAAAGAATCATTCAATATAAAAACATATCAAGACCGGATATGAGAGAAGGTTGCGAAGAGAAATTTGATTTACAATTTTTCAAATGGATCTGGTCTTATCCGAAGACAAAGAAACCATTAATATTGAATAGACTTCAACGAGTATCAGATGGTAAAGATGTAGTTATACTAAAATCTCCAAAAGAGGTTAAGCGATTTTTAGAAGAAAGTTGATAGTTAACGCGCGTATTCTACTTCCATTAAAAAGAAAATTTAAGTAATTAATGTGAGGATGATTAAATGCCGAAAATATCTAAGTTGAGTATCGAAAAACAAACACGGGAGGGCTTTCCTGGTAAAATAGTTTTTGCTAATTTTTTAATTGATGGGATTCCATTAAATAATTTTAATCAAACTAAAGATGAGGATTATGTTTCTTGCTTAGGATGGGGTCCAAAAGATTTTCAGCAAAAACAAATAGATCGATTACTATTAAAAGTAAAATCAGATTTTGATGATAGAAATTCAATTTATATTTGTCCTTGTTCTGACTTGGGATGCGGTGCAATTTCGTTAAAGATTAAACGGAGTTCAAAAGATGAGAATATTATTATTTGGTATAAATTCGGATATGAAAATAATTTAGAAAATCGGAGTAATAAATTAGTAAATTATTACGGAATCGGCCCTTTTTATTTTGATTGGGAGGAGTATAAAGAAACAATTGAAAGTTCATTACTTTTTGGTGAGCCAGAATATTGGCATGGAAAAATTAAATTTTAAAACGCATGCATTAACTAATTGTCATGAGCTACTTTTGTGGCTCATTTTTTATTGTAGTAAGGATTTCCATTATTATTTAACCAACTTATCACAATAGAAATTTTTACAAATTTTCGACAATTGATTCAATAATATTCCAATCCTGTAATAAAATGCTAAAATTAAATTGTTATTTTAATATAAACAAAATAAAACTTTTTAAATGGGAATTTAAGTACATTTAAAAATAATGCTTCTTTTCCGCGTTAGCTCACAATTTAAAAATAATAGGGATTTAAATCCCTTTTCTCCTCTTGTTAACAATTCTTTAAAAGATCATCCGCTGTTTCATGTTATGACTGTATAGTTGTAAAAGAAAAAATACAAAAAATGACTGTATGTTGTATAATGATAATCAGCATTGGAATAAATTACCAAATTAATTTAAGGAAGAGAGGAGCTCTAAAGTGGAAAAGATGATAGATTTCAGAGGATGGATATTATATGGATCCATTATTATACTCTTAATGATATTAATTGTCTTAAAAATAAAATTTAAAAAAGATATTGTTTATTTATTCTTTTTTTCAATTATGTTTATCTATTTATGCTTTGTTTTAAAATATACTCAATTTCCAATCTATATTTCTCAAACTTATAGGGATATGTTTGGGCTACATACAGGGAGAAATCTGAATTTAGTTCCTCTAATAAACCTTACAAAAGCGGAGTTTGAGACTTCTTCACTTAATGTTTTGATGACAATACCATTTGGTTTTGGTCTTCCATTTATTACAAAAAGTACATTTAAAAAAATAGCCATATCAGGACTGTTAATTGGAGTCATAATTGAGTCATTACAAGGAATCATTGCACTGCTGAATGGTTTCACATTTAGAATTGTGGATATTAATGACGTCATTTTTAATTGTACAGGAACGTTAGTTGGATATATTATTTTTAAAATGTTTTCTTATATATATAAGTTATTGATAAACAAAGCTAATTTAAAATTAAACCAGTTATTAAAACATATATATGATGCATAAGAAATAAATAATTTGATGAACGCCTAAAATGTTTATTCTAACATTTTAAGGCGTTTTTATTTTAAATCCAAGAATCTATCTTTTTACATATATAAGGTCCTCTTTATTCATAATGTCATTGAACTTTTTATTATGATTTAATCTTTTTAAGAGGCATTTTATATATGCATAGTTAACAAAAGAAATAATTTCAAAATAAAATAGTCGATTTGTATTGCACTTTTCATTTTATGAACTATATTTAGATAATGCATATGATTTTTTTTCCAGAGAATTCTATACATAGATCGAAATAATAAAAAAAGAGGTTAAGAAATGAATAAAACAAGTTTTGAGGATTATCATGTAAGCGAGGAAATTAAAAGAGCACTTGCTGTTTTAAAATACAAAACGCCAACTGAAGTACAGAGTAAGGTTATTCCGTTAGCATTGGAAAAACAAGATCTTATCGTAAAATCTCAAACAGGTAGCGGAAAAACAGCTGCTTTTAGTATTCCTGTTTGTGAAATGTTAGAGTGGGAGGAAAAGAGACCACAGGCCTTAATTCTTACTCCAACAAGGGAGCTTGCGGCACAAGTACGTGAAGATATTACGAATATTGGGAGATTTAAACGTATTAAAGCTGTAGCAGTTTATGGTAAAGAGCCTTTTACGAAACAAAAAGTTGAATTGGAACAAAAAACCCATGTAGTAGTTGGTACACCTGGACGGGTCCTGGATCATCTTGATCGAGAAACACTTGTAACAGATCAAATAAAGTATCTGATCATTGATGAAGCAGATGAGATGCTTAATAGAGGTTTTATCGATGAAGTCGAAGCACTCATTAGCCAATTACCACAAAATCGTGTAACGATGGTTTTTTCAGCTACATTACCAAAAGATGTTGAAAATCTCTGCCATACATATATGAAAAATCCGATTCAAATTGAGATTGAATCAACTGGAGTAACGGCAGATGCAATTGATCATTATTTAATCGAAGTAAAAGAAGCTGAAAAAATGTCACTTCTTAAAGACGTTACAGTTGTAGAAAATCCAGACAGTTGCCTTATTTTCTGCAGAACTAAAGAAAATGTAGATGCTGTTTTTAGTGAATTAGAACAAGCTAACTATTCATGTGAAAGACTCCATGGAGGACTGGAACAAGAAGACCGTTTTGCTGTTATGGAAGGTTTTAAAACGGGGAATTTCCGCTATCTTGTAGCAACTGATGTAGCTGCTAGAGGTATTGATATTGATAACGTTACATTAGTTATAAACTATGATGTTCCTATGGAAAAAGAGAGCTATGTACACAGAACTGGAAGAACTGGTCGTGCAGGTAATAAAGGAAAAGCAATTACATTTTCAACACCTTTTGAAGGGAAATTCGTTAAAGGAATTGAAAACTATATCGGCTTTGAAATACCTACTACAGAAGCTCCAACTCAACAGGAAGTACTTAGTGGAAAAGCTAAATTTGAAGAAAAGCTTAACAGCCGACGAGTTGTAAGAAATAATAAAACAGCCCGTATCAATCAAGATATTTTGAAACTCCACTTCAGTGGCGGGAAAAAGAAGAAAATTCGTGCTGTTGATTTTGTTGGAACAATCGCAAAAATCCCTGGAGTCACAGTTGAAGATATTGGCATTATCACAATCATGGATAATATGTCATATGTTGATATTCTAAATGGTAAGGGCTCATTAGTTTTACAAGCGATGGAGAATGCGACTGTCAAAGGGAAAAAATTAAAAGTAAGTAAAGCAATTAAATAGACTGTATGAAATAATATGCCTTACGAGAATAAAAGAATATTTTCGTAAGGCTATTTCCTATTTTTAAAAGATTTGGATACCATGTTAAAATTAGGAGATAAACTACTTAGAATAGGCGGATACATGAATGGAACTACCAATTTTCAAATATAATCCTAATCCACTTAAGTTAGGAGTAATAATAGAAGAAGAAACAATTTGTCCTGTTTGCAAAAAGAAACAGAATTTTGTTTATGAAGGACCATTTTTCTCAGAAGAAGAAGTTGAAGGAATCTGTCCGTGGTGTATAGCAGATGGTTCAGCAGCAGAAAAATACGATGGAGAATTTCAAGATATCGAATCATGTGATGAAGTTGATGATGAAGAAAATATAGATGAGTTGATTTATCGAAACCCTGGCTACATAGGGTGGCAACAAGAATATTGGCTAAGTCATTGTGGAGATTTCTGTTCAATTATTGATTATGTTGGTTGGGAAGAAATTAAGCATTTAGAAAATGAATTAGAGCATGATATAAACCGTCTCAGTAAGAAATACGGTTTATCTATTCTAGAATTTAAAAACACTCTAGAAATTGATGGTGATTTACAAGGCTATTTATTTCAGTGTACTAGTTGTAAAAAACACCGTCTCCATGCTGATCTGGCATAAACAAACGATACTACTTAGAGGAAATTATCATATGTCATGAAATTGTTCTCCATATTTAATACCATATAAATTTTCACCTTTTTGAAATTTTGGAGATGAAAAAAAGGAGGCAATACAATGAGTAAAAAAGAACTTTTGCAAAACGGAGTCAATCAAGTTTTTTATGATGAAGAATGGTACCCACCAATATCAGATGCTTTAAAAAACCTTACCGCTGCACAAGCATGTTGGCAAGCAGAAGGAATGGCAAGTAATACGATTTGGGAAAATGTACATCATTTACTATTCTTTAAAGAGCGTTTACTTTCACGCGTACATAAAGAAAACTCATATGTTGCACCGCTAAATAATGATGATACATTTGTTCAAGGTGGACCGAATGATGAAGACGCTTGGCAACAAACGGTGAAGCGAACACTGCAAGTTCATGATGCTTTGCAATCTTCTTTATCTTCCATACAAGAAGAAGAACTAGATCAACTAAGCCCTTCTCTACCAATTTGGCAACAATATCTAAATATCCTTTTGCACGATGCATATCACACAGGTCAAATAATCCAACTTCGTAAACTCCAAGGCTCATGGCCATCTAACCGTCCCAATTTATATGAAAATTAATAGAGAGGCTGCTTCGGCAGTCTTTTTTCGTGCTAATAGAAAAGTTTTTTTATTTAAAAAAGGTGATTTTGCTTTAAAATAGAATTTCATCAAGTAGAGTTTTTTCATCGTAATCAAAAGAAAACTAACACTGAGGTGATTTTGGTGGAATCAATTTTTAAAGAAATCGTACAAATTATGCATCATGATTATTCTGGTTTTAAAGACAAAGAAGGCTGGGATCAACCTGATTATTTTCTTCATAAAATAAGAGATTTAAAAATACATAATCAGCTTGCAAATGAATTATTTACTGAAATTGTGAAAGATTATTTATTGGATTTCAAAGATCAGCATATTTATTTTGAGCAATTAAATAAAGAAAATAATGCTTTAAAAGAACGAGGATTTCGAGTACGCCGATATGAAGATAAATTATATATAACTGAGGTTAGTTCTGAAAATAAATTAACACGAGGAATGTATTTCAAATCTTTAGAAGGATTTACAATCACTGAATTAGCAAATCAGCATAAAAGATTGTTATTTGAATCAGTCGCTGAACGTGAAAACTGGACTCCGATTCTTGCAATGTATGATTTTGGAGAAGTAGTAGATTTACAGGGGAATGAAAGCTTATTTTCATTCAACTTTTATGAAAACTCAACTTATAGCTCCGTTTATGCAGTTAAGTCATTAACAGAGAATATTTTACTAATGACAATGACAGACTTTATGGATCCCCAAGAGATTATTAAGCTGATGAACAAAAATCATCAATTACTTGAATCAACTGAACAGTGGATTATCGATGTTCGTAAAAATAATGGTGGGAGTGATGCAAGTTTTTACCCATTGCTTCCATACATACTGCCAGTAGAAGGTATTAATCTAGCGGATTCTGAAGAAAAGATGCTTTTCAATTGTACTCATGCAAACACAAAGCGTCAGCTTGCTGAACTTGATCAAGATATTGAAAGTGCTCAAGATGAACAAACATTAAAATTTCTAAACATCTTTAGAAATGAATGGGAAAGAAATAGCGGGAAGGGATTTGTAGAATTTAATTTTGGTGAGTTATTTGCATCTACGTTTATCAATGGAAAAATAAAACCTAATAAAATCATTGTTTTAACTGATTGTATGTGTGGAAGTTCAGGAGATTCTTTCGTAGAAATTTGTAAGAGTTCGAGTAAGGTAACGGTGATCGGGAGAGCTACAAAAGGATTAAATGATTATACAAACTTAGCAACTATGAAATGGAATAATGAATTTGAACTAATGTATCCAACCTCACGTCTTTCACGTATTGATAAAGGACAAGGTATGTCTGGAAAAGGGATTGAGCCACATATTTATATTCCCTGGAACCCAATTCATTTAGAAGAAGATATTGATTTACATTACGCGATGTCAATTTTGGCTTCATTAAGTGTATAAAACTGTAATCATGTTTCATCTAATAAGTGCAATCAATAATAGTTAAACAAAGGCATATGGAGATCCGAAATATTGTTGCATTCGAAANNTTTCGAATGCAACAATATTTTTTTGAGTTCTTATTGTTTAATAACCTGTAATATTCACTTTCTGTCCAATTCGTTCAATTACATCTTCTAACTCATCTGGTTTCAAAAATTCAATCGGAGAAAATCCCTTCTCAAATTGTAACGTATCTGCTTCTAAAATAACGACGTACCGACCATTAACTTTTGCAATATGTAGATTTTCACCAAAATCAGCTAGCATTCCTTTAACAGAAAAGTGATCTGCTTTAAAGGATAATTCAATTTCGGGTGTATGTTCTACAATTTGTGCCGCTGCTTCAATTACTTCATCTGGGGTAAAATGTTCTTGAATTTCACGTTTAGGACTTGCTGCCCAGACTTCCATCGCTGCTTCGAATTGTTGTCTTTCCACACTTTCTTCTTCAAATACATCTTCAATTTTATCGTAAACCATCTCCATAACTTGTGATTTCACGATTTCTGGCATTGATTCCGAATATGAAACGAATTTTAAGAAGTCCTCAAAATACCTTGCATGAGAAGCTTGATGTATTTTCAATTCTCTCTCTGAAATCATCCCCAATTCTTCCATATAAGGATATTGAATTGATTTCATGTTTTTAGTTGTAATCGCCATTTCTACTGTTTTAATGAGTGTAGATTCATCTGAAATAGATGCAACTTTTGGTTCAAAATCACATTTTAGTACAAATAAGAACGGATCATCAAAATATTTTCGTAGTTTCGCCTGAATAACTAAAAATGCCCCACCACGAACGGCACTCGTTTCAATGTAATTAATCACTAACGTCTCATTTTCTGCCTTAAATTCATCAATTGATTTAGCACCACGTATACGCTGGAATAAATTATAATTTGGATTTGAGTTTAAAGCGTAGCCTTCTTCAACAATAAAGTGACCTAGTTTTGTAGGTACAGAATCAGATTTTGGATGTTTTTCAACTTTTCGATTAACAATTCGCTCAAGTTCACCTTCTAAAAAGCCTTTTAATGCACTCTCTTCAAACGTTGATTCGTCTATTGTTTGAAAATGTTTATATCGTTTATCTGTTTGTTCACCTTTACCCTCAACCGTTACAACGTAAAACGATAAATATGTAATTTCAAAATCCAATCCAATCACCTTTTTCTATTTTCTGTACTTAAGTATATGGATGAGACCAATTAGAGTCAATGATATTGAAAGGAAGTTTTTGTAAAAAAAATTTGAAATTATTATAAGATAGAATATTTTCAATTGATAAGACAAATTACTTACACACTATGATAAAATAAGGATATAATTTAATGTGGAGCCAAATAAAATAATAAGTACTTGGATGTGTGAATTTCACATCTTTTTTTTTCGTTTTACTTACAATTTTAGGCGGTCAATCTTATGGAAGGGGGATGAGAGAACCTTGAGAATAGATAGAATAGCTACTATCTCGTTAATTATCGTAACATTACTTTGGGGCACAACTTTTGTAGTAGTCCAAAATGCGATTGCATACGTAGAACCGTTTGCATTTAACGCATTTCGATTTATCCTCGCAACTTTAGTCCTTTTGCCATTTTTAGTTAAAAGAAAACAAAAAACTAAAATAACGATCAAACAAGTCGTTAGAACTAGTGGTATTGGATTCATTCTGTTTTTAGGCTATTTACTACAAACATTTGGATTGAAGTACACAACAACATCAAAATCAGGTTTTATTACAGGGCTTTGTGTTGTATTAGTACCAGTTCTCTTATATTTAGTTTATAAGGAGCGGTCAACCTGGTCTACAGTGATCGGATGCTTAATTGCATTACTAGGATTAAGCTTTTTAACATTAGGTGATTCATTTTCAATCAATATTGGAGATGTACTAACGCTTATTGGTGCTTTTGCATTTGCATTTCATATTATTTTATCAGGAAAATATACTAAGCAAATGGACCCACTTACCTTTACAACGATTCAACTAGGAACTGTCGGCATTAGCAGTACAATTTTCTCTCTAATCTTTGAAAATACTTCTGTTTCATTTTCAAAGGAGCTTTGGATCAATCCGACATTCATTTTTGCTGTTATTGTTACAGCAGTATTCTGTACGAGTATCGCATTTTGGGTTCAAATGTTTGCTCAACAACATATTTCTTCAACGAAAGCAGCATTAATTTTTATATTTGAACCTGTTTTTGCAGCATTTACGGCCGTACTTTTTGCGAATGAAACATTATCAATTCAAACACTTATCGGTGGGACTTTTATTGTAGGCGGTATGCTATTATCAGAAGTTCCTTTACCTAAAAGACGAACAAAAGAAGTAAAAAATGAAGCAATATAGTAAGAAATGTATGAAATTTTAAAAAATGGTTAGAATACACATTGACATAAACAATTTGTTCACGTATTATAACTTTAAATTAATAAATGACTTAGAAAAGGAAAAGTAAGTTTATAAGCTTTTTAGAGAGGGAATGGTTGGTGCAAATTCCTAAGTGAGTAAACTGAAACCAGCCTTGGAGTCTCTGTACCGAACTAATAGTAGGCTACAGCGGTTTTCCCGTTAAAGATGTTAAGAGATTATGTAGAGTTTTTACATAATAAGTAGGGGTGGTAACGCCATGAATGGTCCCTTTTGATCATTCATGGCGTTTTTTGTTTATCATCCGCTTATTTTCGTATAGATCTATATAGTAATTAGGGTGGTAACGCCGAGAATGGTCCCTTTTGATATTCTTGGCGTTTTTTTGTTTTCTAAAAATTGATGAGGAGTAAAAAAAATGAGTACAAAAAAATTTGTTGAAGCGATTACAGATATGGATGTTGATTTTGCACAATGGTATACAGATATTGTAAAAAAAGCAGAATTAGTTGATTACTCAAGTGTTAAAGGATGCATGATTTTAAGACCTTATGGTTATGCATTATGGGAAAATATTCAAAAAGAATTAGATTATCAATTTAAACAAACAGATCATGAAAATGTATATATGCCAATGTTTATCCCTAAGTCATTATTACAAAAAGAAGCTGACCACGTAGAAGGATTTGCTCCAGAAGTCGCTTGGGTAACACATGGTGGCCATGATGAATTAGCTGAACCTTTAGCAGTTCGTCCAACTTCAGAAACACTATTTTGTGAGCATTTTTCAAAAATAGTTGAAAGCTACAATGACTTACCAAAACTATATAACCAATGGTGTTCAGTAGTACGTTGGGAAAAAACAACTAGACCATTTTTAAGAACAACTGAATTCTTATGGCAAGAAGGTCACACAGCACACGCAACTGCTGAAGAAGCACAAGCAGAAACAATTCAAATGCTAAATGTTTACGCTAATTTCTTAGAAAACTTCTTAGCAATCCCTGTTATTAAAGGTCAAAAAACAGAAAAAGAAAAATTTGCAGGTGCAAAAGCTACTTACACAATCGAAAGTTTAATGCATGACGGTAAAGCATTACAAAGTGGTACTTCACATAACTTTGGAGATGGCTTTGCAAAAGCATTTGATATTCAATACACTGATAAAAACTCAAAAAGACAATATGTACACCAAACTTCTTGGGGAATGACAACAAGAGTAATCGGAGCATTAATTATGGTACATGGTGATAACAGCGGATTAGTTTTACCTCCAAAAGTAGCACCAACTCAAGTAATGGTTATTCCAATTGCTCAGCATAAAGAAGGTGTAATCGAAAAGGCTACTGAACTAAAAAATCGTATTTCAAAAGTTGCTCGCGTGAAAATCGATACTTCTGATAAAATGCCAGGTTGGAAGTTTAACGAATATGAAATGAAAGGTATTCCAGTTCGTGTAGAAATCGGTCCAAAGGATATCGAAAAGAATCAAGCCGTTTTAGTTAGACGTGACACAAGAGAAAAAACGATTGTTTCTTTAGAAGAATTAGAAGAAAACATTACAAAATTACTTGAAGAAATCCAATCATCTCTATATGAAAAAGCATTAAACAATCGTACAGAAAAAACATATGAAGCTACTTCAATGGAAGAGCTAAAACAAATCAGTGAAGAAAAACAAGGTTTTTATAAAGCAATGTGGTGTCAGGATTTAGCTTGTGAAGAACAAATTAAAGAAGAAGTTGGATTAACATCAAGATGTATTCCATTTGAACAAGAACAAATTGCTGATACATGTGTCTGCTGTGGAAAGAAAACGGATGTAATGGTTTATTGGGGTAAAGCATACTAATTTAAATTACTATATAAAACAAGGAGATGAATGAACGATGGAAAGTTTAAATTCTTTAAAAGATCATCTACGCATTTTGGAAGAAAATTTACTTAAACCTGAAATTCGTACATCTCACATTGAACTTAAAAAACTACTAGCCGATGAGTTTTTCGAATTCGGAAGTTCGGGAAAAGTTTTATATAAAGATGATCAATTAGAGAATGGCATTGGAATCGTTAAAATGAAGATGAGCGATTTTGAAATTCATCCATTATCAGACGAAATTACATTAGTTACTTACCGAATATTTAATGAACTAAAAAAACAGTATTCCTTACGTAGTTCCATTTGGAAATTTAAAGATGGTAGTTGGAAAATGTATTTCCATCAAGGTACACCAACAGATTTTTAAGATTACATGAAAAGGATAGATGAACAGGGAATATACCACCTTTCATCTATCCTTTTTATAATAATGATTTTTGTATTTAAACAGACAGATAGTTGTAGAATTATAGAGGCTTTAGCAAATTCCATTAAGTTCTTATCTACATCAAAATTTATGGTATGATAAATTCACTATGATTAGTTAAGGAGAACAAAATGTATTTAACAATTAAAGAAACAGCGGAATACTTAAATCTTGATGAATCGTATATTAAGCAATTAATTCAAGAACAAAAAATTAGAGTAGTCCACGATGGTGAACAATATTTAGTTTATAAAGAGCAATTTAACAACCACTTAGAACAAATGGAAAAAGCGAAGAAAATGATTGCAGATTATTATAACGAACCGATTCCCGAGGATCCAGATGTAAAGGATGAAGATTAATACAAAAACGGATTGTAAATTGAAAAAAAAGTTGCAAGTTACTGAAAAAAAGCTCCGTTAGTTAATCACTAATTTAAATATAAAAATGAAAAAGTTTCGGTATAAACCGAAACTTTAGTTTTTATTTATCAATTTCATAATCTTTTGGAAAACAGCGTCTGCTTCTCTACGAGTTCTAGCGTTATCTAAATCTCGTCGTAACTTATGATAAGTTAAAGCATCATTTCTGCCTAACTGTACTTTATTTTTGTTGATTGTTGGCGTCGGCATCGTTTTCTCCTCCAAATGATAATTTAGTTTGTTCTATTATATCTAACTGTTTATTGTAGTCTTGCTTTACTGCATTCAAATTTCGTTCTACCATCTTTTCTAGGTAAGTACTACCGCTGATACCAGCTAAAAACGAATACAAGATCGTTGTCCAAATTGAAGGTACGTTTGTTGTACTAGCAATGAGTCCTGATATCATCCCAGCAGCTCCACCTAAAATAATTTCTCGCCACGAACCAAATGAATACCTACTTCTATCGTCCTTATCTTTAAATGTATAAGGTCGTAAAAATCCTTCATCTCCCATAAGAGAGTTGATAAATCCACCCATCATTCCAATTATGATAGAAATGACGGTCCAAATAGTGTATTTTCCCAATTCTTCCATAAACTGTTACCTTTCATTTTTTTTATTTTAACATGCAATTAGAAAAATTAGGAATAAAAAAAACAGTAAATATTTAAATTACTGTTTTTTTTCATTTATTTTTTCTAGTAACGATTTTGCTTTTAAAAAGTGAACTTCGGCTTCTTTTTTGTTCCTAGCAGAATTTATTTTATTTCTATGTTTTGTATATTCTCTCGCTTCTTCTAAAGACATTAAATCAGTGATTTTTTTTGCGCTCATATAGACCTCCAACTTTACTTAACTACTATAAATTAAGTTGAACATGATAATTATCTTTACAAAAGATATATGTATGTACAAATTGAATAGACTAAAAATTTCTCTATTTACTATTATGCTTACGAAATAGTGATTATAAACAATTGACGATTCTAATCATCCACTTCTTGTTTTACAAGGTCTATGGATTTAAATGAGAGGGTAAGAATTATCAATATGTTTTCTATGCCTCAAATCCTAAAAAATCTTAATTTTGTTTAAACTGAGTTTAAAAAAGTCTACTATTATAATTTCTATACGAAGAACAGTGTTTATTTAAAATAGCACTGTTTCATCTACTTTAGTGATTATAAAGGGGCTAAATAATGTATACAAATTTAACATTTGAAGAGTTACAAACAAAGCTAAATAAAAATGAAAGCTTAAAGATCATCGATATTCGATCACCTAAAAGTTTTGAGCGTGGTCACATAAAAGGTGCAATTAATATCCCTTATCCAATGTGGTCGACATTACCAAAAGTCTCACCGGAAGAAGAAGTAGTGATTATTTGTTATGTTGGCATCGCTGGGGGAAAATCTGCAGAGCGTTTATCACTATCACATGAAAAAGTATATAACTTTAAAGGTGGAATGGCGCAGTGGAAAGGTGAAATTGAATCTGAGCAGTTTGGTACCAAGTGGGATTCTGAGAGAATATATCATTTAATTTTAGGCTGTTTACTGTTGTTGTCATTACCATTTTCATTGCTAAATACTTGGGTTGGTATAGGTTACTCATTGTTTATTGCATTAGTAGTAATTATTTTTGGAATCACGAATGTTAATCTGATTAAAAGATTGATCCGCTCCTATGGTTTTAAGTAATACACACATTAATCTAACTAAGAAATGTGATGAAAAGAGGAGCGTAATGAGAAATTTAGGAGAAAATCCAACCTTATTAAAACAGCAAAAAAAACTGAGGAACTTAATTATCGGACTTGATGAAAAGATTCCTTTAGAAAATGGTCGATCTATTAAGGGAATTTATTTTGATAACGCCGCTACTACACCACCATTTAAAAGCGTTTTAAAAGCAATTCAAGAATTTGCACCATGGTATTCATCTGTTGGACGTGGAAAAGGCTATAAATCAGTACGTTCAACGGAAATAATCGAACGCACGCGTCTAAATGTATTAAATTTTGTCGGTGGAAAAGCAGATCAACATACAGTTATCTTCACGAAAAATAGCACAGAGTCAATGAATCTACTTTCTCATATATTGCATCAATCAACTATTAAACGTTATATTTTACTATCAGAGATGGAACATATTTCGAATGACTTACCTTGGCGTGAATACTTTGAGGTTGAATACATTACTGTTAATCATGATGGTCAAATCAGTTTAGAAGATTTAAAAGTTAAACTTAAGGCATTAAAAGGTCAAGTCGCACTAGTCTCAATCACAGGGGCATCAAATGTCACTGGTTGTATTAATCCGATTTACGAAGCGGCTGAACTAACGCATCGATTCGGTGCGAAAATACATATCGATGCTGCTCAATTCATTCCACATGAATCGATTCAAATGGTGCGACTGAACGAAATGGAGAATATTGACTTTCTTTCATTTACAGGACATAAACTATATGCTCCGTTTGGAACTGCTGTATTAATTGGTGCAATTGAAGAATTTAAGGATGCAAAGCCCCTACAAAAAGGAGGAGGCACAACTCAAGTTGCTATAAAATCATTTGTTCAATGGAATAAGGCACCTGAAAGATTTGAAGGTGGTACACCTAATGTAATGGGAATTGTCGCTTTAAATGCAGCTATTCGAACATTGCAACAAAATAATATGGAAATGATAATTGAATATGAGAAGCAATTAATCAATTATGCCATCGTTCAACTTCGAACAATTGACGGTTTAAAATTATTCTGTGCTTTAAACAATAATCTTCCACAAGTGAGTGTATTTTCGTTTACAATTGATGGGTTACATCACCAAGATATTGCACACATCTTAGCTAGAGAGTTTGGTATTTCAGTCAGAAGTGGTTTTTTCTGTGCCTATTCCTATGTACAAAAACTCTTACAAATTAGTGATGAAATGATTGATGAAGTAAGAAAAGATACTAGTATTCCTTCCCCTGGTTTAGTTCGAATTAGTTTGAGTTTTTACAATACATTTGCTGAGGTTAATCAATTAGTAGAAGCCATACAACTGATCACATGTAATAAGGAGTACTATACGAAGAAATATGAGAATGAACCAAAAGGTATTTGTGGAATACAGTCATATAAACTATGAACTAAAACATTTATAAAGTGAGGTGAATTCGTAATGGCGACAATATTAGTAGTAGATGATGATGCTTCAATTCGAGAATTTGTTTCCCTCTTTTTACAGCAAGAATTCTTTTTAGTAAAAGAAGCCTCCGATGGACAAGAAGCATTGGAAATTGCTGAAGAACATGAGATTGATCTGGCAATTATTGATATTATGCTCCCGAAAGTTGACGGCTGGGAGCTTTGTAAGGAGTTCCGAAAGTTATATGATTTCCCCATTTTAATGCTAACAGCAAAAGGAGAAACAGTTCAAAAGATAAAAGGATTTAATCTTGGTGCAGATGACTATATGGTTAAGCCATTTGAACCTCTTGAACTATTAGTCCGGTTAAAAGCATTACTAAGAAGATATCAAATTAACCAATCTCAAACTGTACAAATAGGTGAGTTTTGGATGGATAAAAACACCTTTAAAGTGGCGTTAGAAAAGAATTCTTATGATTTGCCGCTAAAAGAATTTAATTTACTTTATAAATTAGCAGAAGCACCAAGTCGAACGTTTACGAGAGAACAATTAATTGATTCTATTTGGGGTATTCACTTTTCTGGTAATGATCGCACATTAGATGTTCATATTAATCGACTTCGAGAACGGTTTAAAGAACAAACTTACTTTCAAATTAAAACAATTCGCGGCCTTGGGTATCGATTAGAGGTATTAAAATGAGAAAAAAATTATGGAAGCATATAATTTTAGAGTTGATTTCATTTCTATTAGTCGGTATTTTAGTTGGCTATGTACCTTATACATTGACGTCTTATTTATTCGAATTATGGGGTTTTAAGTTATCAGATTGGGTTGTATCAACAATAAACGGAATTCTTGGTTTTTTAATTGCTAGTATCGTAATGAGTTTACTATTTATTTTTCTGCGACCAAAGCGAGATCGATATCTAAAGCCAATTGTTGAAAGTATGAAACTAATTGGCAATGGTGAATTTGATCAAGCACATCTAAATGAGAAGACCATTAAAGGATATTCCATGCAATTTTTATCAAGAAATGTTAATCAAATGGCAGAGGAGCTTACATTAAGAGAAAGATTGAATCAAGAGTTCATATCGAATGTTTCGCATGAAATCCAGTCTCCACTCACTGCCATAAAAGGATTTACACATATGCTAAGAAATCCTCAACTAACAACAACAGAGCGGAATCATTATATCGATATTATCGAAAAAGAAAGCAATCGCCTTTCTAATTTAAGCAAAAATATGCAAAAGCTGTCATGGTTAGAAGAAATGAATACAGGTATAAAGAAGCAGAATTTCCGCTTAGATCAGCAAATTAGAGAAGTTGTACTAACGATGGAATACCAATGGAGTCAAAAAGACATTGAATTATCAGTTCAACTCGAAGAAGTTCAATACATCAGGAACGAAGAATTGTTAAGTCAAGTTTGGATGAATTTACTCGACAATGCAATTAAATTTACACAAAAAAATGGACAAATCCATCTTGAATTAACAAAAACACAAAGAGAAATCGTTGTGAAAATAACAGACAACGGAATCGGTATGGCTGAAGAAGAACAACTACGCATTTTTGAACGATTTTATAAAAGCGACCGCTCACGAAATCGCCAGAAAAAAGGGAGCGGACTAGGATTATCAATTGTCCAAAAAATCGTCGAATTACATAATGGAAAAATAGTTGTCTCAAGTATAGCTAGTGAAGGAACGACTTATACGGTCACTCTTTCAATTTGAGGAGAAGTAACAAATGAAAAATAGAAGATGGATCGTCATTAGTTTATCGGTTCTTGCTGTGATGTGGATGATGCATACAGCAACTAAAAATTTTATAATAGACCCAACTTTCACATCAGTCCTTAAGTTAAAGGAAGTACAGCTTTCGAATTTAAACTTATGGATCATTATAATTCGATTGCATATTATCTTATCTATTATTGCTTTAATTACCGGCCCAATAGGGCTTTCAAAAAGGATTAGAAAAAAGCTGCCAGTAATACATCGGTGGAATGGCCGAATATACGTAGGAGTGATTCTATTCAATATCATCCCAGGCTATTACGTATCGTTTTATGCTAATGGCGGCGTATGGAGTATTACTGGATTCATACTCTTAAATACACTTTGGATATTGACGACAATCACTAGTTACCGTTTTATTCGAAAAGGTCGATTTCACAACATCGAAAGTGGATATTAAGAAGCTTTTTTTTAACATTTGCGAATTTAACAATTCATTTAGTATTAGCGACTTTTTACTACGTAGTCGGTCTTCAATACGCTTTATCATATACAATTGCGGTTTGGATGTCTTTTATTTTTAATTTACTAATGGCTGAACTCATTATTAGGAAATCGAACGTTTAAGTCAACTAAGTTCATTAATTACTATTTCAACATAATGGCAGTTTAGTTTAAGTGCGATTTTTCACAAACTTAATTTTTACTACTGTCTATTTTTTTTTTGATTAAAAACGAAGTGCATTATTCCTTATAGGAGTAATGCACTTTTTTACAAATATGTGGCTTTTAAGCGGTTAATATCTTCTTTTGGTGGTAATCCAAACAACCTAGAATACTCACGACTAAATTGAGAAGGACTCTCGTAGCCTACACGGATGGCTGCATCAATGGCATCTGTTGACTCAGATAATAATATGCGACGAGCTTCCTGTAATCTTAGTTGTTTTTGGAATTGAATTGGGCTCATTGCTGTTACTTCCTTAAAGTGTCTATGGAGCGAAGAAACGCTCATATTTGCAATTTCTGCAAGGTCTTCAATACGAAAAGACTGGTTATAATAATTCATGATATGGTCAACAACGTCACTGATTTGATTTGTTGAACTACCTTCTATAGCTATTTGTCCGAGAGTTAATCCATGCTGACCCTGTAAAAGTCTATAAATGATTTCCTTCGTAATAAGAGGCGCGAGTACAGGTATATCTTTTGGAGTATTAAGCAAGCGCGTTAATCTAGTTACAGCGTCCAATAAAGATAACTCTATTCGGCTAACATACATGCCTCTTTTAGTATTATCTTTATGAAAAGTAAGTTCCGTATCCTTTAATACCTCCAAGATTTGATTCGGGGTAAACTCGAGTTTAATTGCCAAATATGGATTTTCTAAAGAAGCTTCTGTGACTATCCCAGTAATTGGCAAGTTAACAGAGGCAATTAGGTAATCTGCAGGACTGTATACATAATGCTCTTGTGCCAATACAACTTCTTTTTTACCTTGAACGATAATACATAAGGATGGTTTGTAGATCCCATAATTCGGTCCAGTAACATTAGAATATCTAGAGAAAACTAAAGTAGGAATAGAAGTCGGATGAGCCCCATCCTGTTCTAATTGACTCTCTATAAGTTGAATAAGTTCAGCTTGATGTTTATAGATTTGATCAGACATAAAAACCTCCTAGATTCCTATCATTTTTAGTTCCATTTTAATATAAATTGCTCTGAAATATAAGTGACTTGAGAGGAATATGCAATCATTTGATATGAATTGGATAACGGTATCGTATTCATTTATTGCATAATAAGAGTACAAAAACAAAATGCATAACAATAAATTCTTAAGCGGTTATTTGTTTTTTAGCTCCCAAATTATCTGGAAGTAATAAACTTTAATTTATATATAATCGCAATAATTTAAAAAGTAAGTAGTATGTTCCAATTTATTAAAAATCAGGAGGAATTTATATGCAAAAAGTAAAATTAAACAATGGTGTTGAAATGCCTATTTTAGGTTTTGGTGTTTTTCAAATTCAAGATGAAAACGAGTGTGAACAAGCCGTTTATGATGCAATTATGGCAGGTTACCGACTGATTGATACCGCTGCCTCCTATTTAAATGAAGAAGCAGTAGGAAGAGCAATAAAGCGTAGTGGTGTATCAAGAGAAGAATTATTTATTACTACAAAACTTTGGGTCCAAGATACAGGGTATGAACGAACAAAGCAAGCATTTGAAAAATCACTGGAAAGATTGCAACTTGATTATTTAGATTTATATTTAATCCATCAACCATTTGGTGATGTATATGGTTCTTGGCGCGCCATGGAAGAACTGTACCGTGAAGGTAAAATTAGGGCGATTGGAGTTAGTAACTTTTATCCAGACCGTCTGACTGATTTTATTATTCATAATGAAGTTGTTCCTGCTGTAAACCAAGTTGAAACGCATCCTTTCTGTCAGCAAATTGATAGTCATAACCTTATGAAAGAAAACAATGTTCAGATAGAATCATGGGGACCATTTGCTGAAGGGAAAAATAATATGTTTCAAAATGAAGTATTAGCATCAATTGCTAAAATGCACAATAAATCAGTAGCACAGGTTATCTTGCGATGGTTAACACAAAGAGGAGTTGTTGCAATACCTAAGTCAGTACGTAAGGACAGAATCATTGAAAACTTTAATATCTTCGACTTCGAGTTAAGTCAAAATGAAATGGAGAAAATTTCTGAACTAGATACAAATGAAAGTTTATTCTTTTCTCACAGAGATCCTGAAATGGTAAAATGGATCGGCACACGTAAACTAAGTATTTAAAGCTCTATAAAATATGAATTTTTTTCTGGACTTTAATATTTTGCTTTCAAAAACAGCGTAATAGGATACCATTTTTACTTTGGTATCCTTTTTTATTTTGATTAGTATCTTTAAGACTAATTAATGTTCTAAATAATTTGATGCACGTTTACCAATTGGAAAAGTCTAATGGTGCAACTAATGGTTGAATTTGGGAAAGTTAAACAATATTCTATGGGGGAAGTACAAAATATAAATACTAGTAATAACCCCCGTTACATCAACTTTTATTCAAATTCTCCTGAGCCATCCTTACTAATTCTTTCACCATATTCCCACCAATACGTCCGCCAACTTTACCATTTTGATGGGAAGTCAAATTTCCATTGTATCCTTTTGTTAACGGAACACCAACTTCCTCAGCTGCTTCGAATTTTGCATCTTCAGGGTTAGAAGTATTCATTACTTTTGCTTTTAGTGCGTCCATTGCTTTTCTAGATTCAGGAACTAAGATTTTATTTTTTCTACTCATCAAACTCACTCCTTTTATTGTAGTTTTTCCTTTTATTCATTTTTTTAATTATGGAAATAATTGCTATAAAATAGGGAATGTTACATAATGAAGTCATGCGTTTATTAATACATATAAAAGGAGTTTTAAAATGAAATCATTTAATGTTACGTTTCACAAAGAAGATAATGTCGATAATATGTTAATTCAAAAGCTGAATGATGAAGAATATCATAAATCCTCAGAAGGCGGAACTAGACATTTATTTGAAATTGATACAAATATCGGATTTTTTGTATTTTTAGATTCCGAAGATAATGATGGGAATGTATCGCATTTAGTTCTGCAATATAATGAGGAAGATGAAGATCCAGTTGCTTGCTATTCATTTGCAATGAAGGATTACTATGAGTTTATGGCTTTATACTTAAATGATTTAGAATTTATTGATGAAACAGCTGAAGAAGATGAAGTTGAACTAGATGCATCAAGTTCAATTCATCATTTAGTACATCTATTATTCCATGTAATTGAAGAAGGGGAAGACTTAGAGGTATAAACTTCCATTTTCATGTATATTCTTCCAAAAATACCCGGGTTTATAAAATCAAAATTGCATTTTTATGCAAAAACTGGTAATTTTACTTTTTTAAAAAAATCCATTTACTAATGAAAAACTCTTGATATTTTTATCAAGAGTTTTTTTATACATTAAGAAAGAGCGGAGAAGAAACCATCAATGTAGTTTCCATTTTTAGGAATTAAGAATAAGTGCAACTATCCTTCTGACTTCTCCTAAAGCTCGCCAATCGGCGAGTTTTTTTATTTATAGATTCTATGTTATCTATCATAAATAGATTTCGATTCAATAAAATGTTACAAGGGCAATTATGAGAGCTAGATTTGTAAAAATCTAAAGTAGAATAGGAGTCGAACATATTGAACATACCTCAGTCTGTATTTATTCATGAAATTGGACCTCGTATTAATTTTCAATATGGATCACGATTATCGATTGAGCAAAAATTGCAATGGATTAGCCGTCTAATTGATAGTGGATTAAATCACATTGAAGTAACTACGTTAATGCATTCTGCAAATAAACAACAATTTAATGAAGCTACTGAGTTAGCTTTGAAGTTAAAAAGAGAAAATAACTTAAAATACGGCGTCTTAATTCCAAATAAGCGAAGTCTAACAAGAGCATTTGTAGTAGATGCAGATGAAATCAATTTTTTTATAGCTTCAAATGAAACCGTTAATTTAAACGTAAATAAATGTTCTATTAAACAATCACTAAATGATATAAAAAAGATGACATCAGTAACGAAAGATTATGAAAAAAAGACTCGTGTTTATCTATCGACGACATTTAGTTCTCCATATGAAAGTGTTAGTCATCAAAAAGCAATAGAATTAGCATCACAATTAGTAGATGATGGAGTGGATGAAGTAGCATTTGTTGATTCAGGTGGCATGGCAACACCGTATAAAGTTAAGTTGTTTTTAGAAGATTTACTAGTGAAAATACCTAAAGAGCGTTGTTCAATGCAATTTTATAATACTACTGGATGTGCCATTTCGAATATTTTCACGACTCTCTCTTATGGTGTTCAGCGGTTTGTGACAGCAAATGGTGGGTTCGGTGGATGTATTCCATCTGAAGACTTAATTTCATTTTTACATAAGCTTGAGATTGGGACTGGTGTAAATGAATTAAAACTACTTGCCGCTACAAATTATATTTCTGCTCAGCAAATAGAAGAAGTATCAAGTAATTTATTACAAACTAAAAAGCATCTATAATGAGATGCTTTTTTATTTTTATAATTTGGACAAGAATTGAATTATTTTTGCATATAATTTACTAATTTGAATGAAAGGAGTATTGATTATGACTGGTTTTGAAGCAATTATTTTAGGCATCATTCAAGGGCTAACTGAATTTCTACCGATTAGTAGTACAGGCCACTTATATCTTGGTAGACATTTATTTGGATTAGATGAAGCAGGTCTATTATTAGATACTTTAATGCATATTGGGACTTTATTAGCTGTGTTTGTATTTTACAGTAAAGAATGGAAAAGTTTATTAAAAAAACCATTTTCAAAATTAACTTTATTATTATTTGTAGGAACTTTACCCGCTGTTTTTGTAGGATTATTATTTAAAGATTTTTTCGATAAAATTTCCGTTTCAGGGAAAACAATTGGCTGGGAGTTTATCTTTACAGGAATAGTTTTATTTATTGCAGATAAAAGACAAAAAGGGAAGAAGACGATGGAGGAGCTAACTTGGGTTGATGCGCTATTTATTGGCTCATTTCAAGCACTTGCTATTTTCCCAGCGGTTTCTCGTTCAGGTTTAACGATTGCTGCCGCATTATTTAAAGGGATGGAACGGAAGAGTGCTGCTTATTTTTCCTTCTTACTATCAACTCCTGCAATTTTAGGTGGAATTGTCTTTCAGGGGAAAGATTTATTAGGTGGAAATGCCGAACAAATCGCGTTTTTTCCTTTATTCCTCGGAACATTAGCTTCAGCATTATTCGGTTATTTAGCTATTAGTTGGATGATTAACTTATTAAAAAAGCAATCGCTTAATATATTTGGTTATTATGTAGTTTTTTTAGGGGTTAGTATCGTCGTACTTCAATATTTAAAGATATTTTAATTTGATAAATCGATACATAAAAGAGCAGATAATTCTGCTCCTTTATGTATTAACCGTTAAAAGTGCGTACCTCTATATATGTGCTTTTTATCGTCATCTAAATAGTGACCAATGTACTCAAGATTTGATTTGTTTAAAACTCGATGGCCTTCTTTTGTAATAGCAATCGCACCAACTTCATTTACTAAACAACCGCTGTTACGTATACGCTGTATTTCTTCGCCAATTTCATTAATCATGACCTTAGCAAATTCCTTCCTTAATTCATGATCCGTATTAACGATGATATTTGCTAAATACAGATAGACAGATTTATTTTTTTCATATGGAAGAATAAAGTGACATAAATTTAATTCATCCAATTTACTGTCAAGAAGCTGTTCAAATTCATTTTTATGTATAGGAAAAAAAGCTAAAAACCCTTGGATTTCTTGATTGTGTTCCAATACTCTATAGATTTGCGAGTTCTTGCTCCAAGCTTTTTCTACGAATGGTTTCGTTACTTGCCATTCTTCAGGATATATTGAATCTATTTCTAATAATCGATCAAAATCTTTCGGTGTTGCAAAACGTACTTTAATTGACATTATTACACCACTTCTCCTTTAATTAATTGTTAGTAACAAATGACTCTCCTTAATAGTAAGTCCTCAAGCTAATTCTCGTCGAGAGTGTTTTTTGTAGAAGCGTGTAATATCCAAAAAATATTTGCTACTCTATTACTACATAAATTTAGAAATAGAAAAAAGCACAGAAGGGGAATCCTGTGCTTTTTTTGACTGTTCTTATAGTTTTTTAACTTTTTCTTCATTACCATTCATTGCATTAATATAAATATCATACGTATCGTGATTATACGTACCTAAAAATTCATAAGTAAGAATTTCTTTATTAAAATCACTTAGTATGATTGCTAAACGTTCTTCTTCAACTTTTACATTTTTATTAAGCTTTGCTCTTGCTTGCTCTAAAGTGAGCTTTGGCGTTGGAATCTTACGTACATGGTTAGATGTTATATAGTTTTTTGCATTAAATCCGATAATTTGCCCGTTATCTAATGCAACTTTTAATTGTAATGCTTCTGGATAAATACGCACATTATCTACAGATTTTACGTATTGAAGTACTCCAACTGCATCATATTGGGTACTATCGTATAATTCCATGTTTTTATAGTTTTTGGAATTCAAATATGTTAAGCCTTTTTTCACTGCATCATCCAAACTGATTTGCTGTTTACTAATTGGTCGATTTGTCATGAAAAAGATCGGTAAACCAGCAGTTTGAGTTATTTGCATATAAGTATCAGCGGTTGGGTTAGAATGATTCATCGTTACCGCATAAAAAGGTTCAAATTTATTACCATTACTTCTAGTGACTTGAATTTTACTAACATTTTTAAGCGGAACAAAATCTTGTGCGATTTTTTCTGCTTCATTTTTATCAATTTTTTTCCCTGTAAGTTTCCTTAAGCCTTTAGATGCTTCTTGACCATTCGTAAAAGTAGGACCAAAATCTTGATCAGTTGTTGCTTTTACTTGTTCAATATGTTTAAATCCATCCACGATACTATTATCGCGAGGTCCTTTTCTTTCTTCAGACATTTGACCAACATCGATCCAACTTAAATTTTTATTCATGATATTTGTTTGTACATTACGTAATCCATCTTGAACTTTTTCTGCAGTTGAATACATATTTTTTAGTGAAGTAAATTCTTTATCCGTCAAAGGTTCTTTATTTAAGTCGCGAACCGCTGTTTTATAGCTAAAATTTCCAACCCCAGTTAAAAAGGCTTGCGTTTTGTCAAAAGGCACAAATTTTAAAGGAAGCTGTGCAATATCTGACTTTGATTGAATCGATATTCTCCACACATCTGCTAATGCAGGGGAGAGGGAAGACCTAGAATTCATTGCTAATGTCGTACCGATTTTATCATGTAATAAATCCATATCAAATGTTAATTCGTTGAAAGCTCTTTGGTAATTATTTTCTGCTTTTAAATTCATTTCATTCAATTGCTGATGTTGCGTATATCCATAATACCCAGAACCGATTAGAGCGGCTCCTAACACACCAGCAACAATCCAACTACCTTTCATAATTACACCTCATTTACAGAATATATGTTGGCCAATTGTAATGATAATAGGGCGACCACGAATCCATTGATTTGTTGCTGTTTTAGGATTGTAATAGTAAATACATCCAGTTGTCGGATCCCATCCGTTTATCGCATCAATTACTGCTTTTTTAGCTTGAGCGTTTGGCGTTAAATTGATTTGACCGTCTGCTACTGCAGTAAACGCACCTGGTTGATAAATAACACCAGATATTGAGTTAGGAAAAGAAGCGTTCGTTAAACGGTTTAAAATAACTGCTGCCACAGCAACTTGACCAATATATGGCTCACCACGAGATTCACCATACACAGCATTTGCAATTAATTTTATATCGTTATCTGTATACCCATTTGGAGCATTTGCAATCGGTTTATCATTTGGTTTTGAATTCGAATTATTTGGTTTATTTGTATTAGGTTTATTATTATTTGAGTTATTATTATTTGAATTATTGTTGTTTGAATTGTTGTTATTTGAGTTATTATTATTTGCTGTGTTATTTGAAGTAGTACCTTTATAATTTTTTGTTGCTTTTGTTAGCATTTCTTTTAATTTTGTACCCGCGATCCCATCAACCTTCATACCAAATTCCTTTTGAAAATTACGTAAAGCCCAATATGTGTTCCAACCAAAAACTCCATCAGCTTTATCGTCTAGAAATCCAATAAAGATAAGCCGTTCTTGAAGTTCCTTAACGTCCTGACCTGTCGATCCACGACTTAGAACTTGACTACTAAATGCATCAACTTGCTTTTTTGGCAAATACGAATTTACCATAAGCAGTGAAAGGCATATTACACAAAAAATAATTAGTGCAGTTTTAAAGTAAAATTTTCTTTGCAAAATAAATCCTCCTTAATTCATTTACCATTAGGTTTACTATTTGTAAAAAATTTCTTTTTATTAACAAAAAGCGTAAAAACTGATATAAATTGCACAAACAATACACGGATAGATAGAGTGGAGTGGTCAAATAGTAAGGTTAGAAGCAAAAAGGAGGGCATATGAAAAAAATTTATAAAGTCATTTTCATTTTCTCATTCTTACTTTGTATTTTTAGCAATCTAGACATCGCTACTGCACAACAACATGTATATGAACCTCCATATGCAAAATGGGGGAAAATCGCAGTAGAAAAAACAATACAAAAATACCCACAAGCGGATGTAATAGACTATTTGCACATAGGTAGAGAACAAAAATCACCAACCAACTCAATCGAAAAGTTCAAACTTTGGTTACGATTAAAAAATGGAAGCAGAGAATTTGGCGTTTTTGTTAATGTTGAATTCGAAACGAGGACTGAGAAATTTATTGGCATCAGCTATACTGAAACAGATCGATAAACAATGAAAAAACATCACTAAACAATAAGTGATGTTTTTTTAATGTGTAGAGATACATGTGATTAAATTCACAAATAAAAAAATAAATATTTGAGAGGAAGATCAAATTAGTATAAGAAATAGAAAAATTAATTTGAATTATGAATAATTAATGAAATGAATTTGTATGTAGAAAAAAACTAATGAATGTATGAAATTAGAACTGAATTAATTTGGTTTGTTAAAGATTTTTATAAACTCAATTACTGCAAATTTTCATATGAAATTTTATAATTTGAAAATGGAATTTCTTATTATGATTTAACAAAAAAAAATTTGAAATTTTAGTGATTATTAGTTGGAATCATTAATTTAAATTAATGAGTTATTTTATATCAATTTTTTCATTTCATCTCAAAACAATAAGAATACTTTTGAATTGAGATGAAGTTTAGTGTTTTTACTTCAACTTCCTATAATATATATTATGTAAACTAGAATTAAATTTGAAATTAAGAACTACATTTTACCGTTGCTACTCCTCTATCGCTGTTGAACCAATAAATGTGCCAACACAAATCTGTTTACTAGATGAGACTTTGCGACATAACTCTGTTTACTTAATGATCAGTTTTTACACAGATCCATTTACTTACGGCTTTTTTGCGACACAAATCCGTTAACTCGCTTGTTTGACATTTTATATAAAAAAAGCAAGTAGTTTACTTGCTTTAAATAATGACCAACTATATCACACGACAATTTCGATTTATTAAATTTACCTATGCAGTTGATATATGAAATTTGTTTGTTTTGAAGTTTGTTAAGATCTACATATACGTTCTGAAGTAGCTTTAACGGATTAAATGGTATATTGTTAAAGTATGTAATTTCATTGTTTTTAGCATTAATATCACTAAAACTTCCCTTCAATGTAAGATTGCGAATACAATGTCTATGCCGTTTCAATTGAGTTTTACGTAACTTACGAGCAATACTTTTATAAATGGCTTTTTGCTCTTTATAGATTTCATTAATTTCAACTTTGATAATTTGAGGTATTTTTAAATGAATTTAAAGTATTTTTTGTCGATTGCTTTTTTAATTAGTCTTTTATCACTTTTAGGTTTCGGATTCATGGCATTACTAGTGAGCAATCATAGTATATATCATTTTGATAGTACAGTTATTAACTTTATACAAGGACTTGAATCACCTGTAATGACATCTTTTATGAAAGTATTCACTTTTTTAGGTTCAAGTGTATTTATTATTGTACTTTCTATTGGTATCCTATATTTTTTTTATAAAGTCTTAGATCAACGTTCTGAACTAATATTATTTATTGCTGCTCTTATTGGCTCAAATATTCTTTGTACTTTATTAAAACTCTTCTTTCATAGGGCAAGACCTGATTTACACCGTTTAATTGAAATAAGTGGATATAGTTTTCCAAGTGGGCATGCAACTAACGCTATGACAGTTTATGGAATCTTAGCATTTATATTGTGGAGAAATATTCGTACAAAATTTGGGCGTTCTCTATTGATAATAATAAGTTTAATAATGATTCTTTTAATTGGCATAAGCAGAATTTATTTAGGCGTTCATTTTCCAAGCGATGTAATTGCTGGTTACTTTACTGGGGGATTTTGGATTTGTACTGCAATCTGGTTTTATCAGCGTTATAAAGAAAAGCAATTTGAACAAAAACAATGCGCTTGATGGTTTTATTACTTATTGTAAAAAAGGTGTTCGGCTTGATGATGGAATCCTTTCATACTCCAAATGAAAAAGAGGATAATCATTTAATGATCATCCTCTTTTTATTGTTCAACAAAAGATCTTTATAAAGTCCAATCTAAATTTTCTTGTCATTTATTCTCACGCTTGGATTCAATTTTTCCGTCTCGCATGATAATCATATGGTCTGCGATATTTGCGATGATTGGAATGTGTGTCACAATTACCGTTGTTGTCTAACTTTTCATTCAGGTCGATCATCAATTTTAAGATCTCCTTACTTGTATGCTCATCGAGTGTACTCGTCGGCTCGTCACAAAACAGGACGTCTGGCTTCTTTGCTAGGGCACGGGCAATAGCTACATGCTGCTGCTGACCACGTGATAGCTCCAAAACGGAACTATCACGATTATCTTCTAACCCAACAAGACGAATCATTTCAAGGAAATGTGTCTCTTGTATGGAATTTTTAACATCGCTCCCACTTTCACATTTTGTGTGACATTCAAATTTTCCAATAAATTATATAATTGAAAAATAAATCCAAAATGTGCTTTACGTAGTTCAGCTAGTTGATTTGTATCCATACCGTTTACGGAAGTGGCATCGAAATTATATTCACCATGATCCAGGGAATCCAGACCTGCTAATTCATTTAGTAGAGTCGTTTTACCACTTCCCGAAGCACCCTAAATCACGATAATTTCTCCGCGTTTCACTTTGAGACTCACTTCATCAAAGGCACGGACTGTCTCAGTACCTTGCTGATAGTAGTTTACTCCACCTACCAAATTCAATAAAGTCATTATCTCACCACCAATGCTTCATTGATACGTAACTCTTGATTGACGTTCTTTAACTCTAGAATTGTCATCAACAGGTCAATTCCCATTTGTTTTTTCTACTTTCCAATATTGTCTTTTCAAATTGCCTCATATCAAATAAGTCTAACCATGAAAAAAGCTCCCGAAATCAACTTTGGGAGCTTTACTAAACTACAATTTTTCATGTCAATTTTACAAACAACAAAACCTAATGCATTAATTCTTTTCAGCCAAATAAAAATACTCTCGATCTAGCACCTTAAAATAAATCCAATAAGGAATCTGCCGATGCCCTGGAAGCAATGCATCTACAGCCTGCTGCTGCGTTTTGTAGCCCTTTGCTAACTCATCTATCTGCTTACCATAGGCTTTAACAATCACAGCATTAGTTGGTGTCGGTGGCCTTTGATTCTCACTAAGCGGATATTTTTCTCGAAGTTTCTTTCCAAACTTCGAAAGACTATCCCAGACTTTCGAGGGCAATGTCACCATGTATAATCTTTTAGCAGAAAAAGAAGAATCGTCCTTATATTCACGAAACACTTCTCGAACCATTTTTGCCGCAAAAATATGATCTGGGTGCCCATAATATCCCACAACATCATCGTAAGTGAGAATCGTCGTAGGTTTATATTTTTTTATTTGTTGATAAATATAATTTTTCAACTCGATTGGATTGACTTCAGAAAGCTTGGAATCTGGGAATTTTGCTTGAACAAGTGTTACGCCTAACGTTTTTGCTGCAAGCTCTCCTTCTTTCTCGCGTGCTTTTCCGAGCTCATCTTTCGAGACTACACCACCTGTTTTTCCTGCTTCTCCTTCCGTCAAAACAACCAACGTTACCTTAGCGTTTTCTTCGTGAATCTCCCGAAAAACTTCTCCAGAAACGGTAATCTCGTCATCTGGATGCGGAAAAATTAGCATCATTCGTTTTGGTGAATCTTTCGGAAGCAGAGAATTTGTAACAACTGCTTTTTTATCTAAAATTAGGTTATGTACGAATCCGAGTCCGATAGTCAGTATTATTAAAATAGTGAACAACACAATAAAGATTCGTCTAAAGAAATTGTTTAGCATATAACAGTTACCTTTCTTTCGATTTTGAAAAACTAATTCAGCGCATTTTTCCAAAGAAATAAGCGAATCGGTCTAGCTTGATTCGCCTAATTCATAAAAGTTCTAATCATAGTATTCTGACTAATTTTACGCTTTGCTAACTTTTTGACTTTTCTTTGATTTTTCAAATACCCACTCGTTTTGAATTTTGAAACTACTGAAAGAAAGCAATAAGTCCACAACAATTTTTAATATACTCGCTCCGCCGTGGAAGGCATCTTGTAGGAATGTAACACCATACGCTGAAATGATCATTTGAATCCCTGATAAAATATAGTAGCGTATGACAGACCTTGCAGAAGAATGTTTAAAAACAGTTTTTGCATTTAATATGTAATTAACGACTGATGAAATGACGCGTGAGATAATGCCAGCCCATAACACAGCCGCGCTTGTGCCAATCCTATGTTCTAATAAAAAAATAAATAGCACAAATAACCCATAGTCAACGACAAAAGAAATTAGAGACGATGATAAAAACTTAAAGAACACAAAATAAATTTTGATTGAATCCACAAGAGGATTAAAATGTGAACTGCTGTTTTTATCTAAATAAATTGTATCAATCGTTGTCTCCTTGATGTCAATCCCCTGCTGTTTACAGCCCAGGAGCATATTCAACTCATATTCAAATCTCGCACCAGACAAATTAAGTAAAAATTTCATATATGAAACGGGAATTCCACGTAAGCCCGTTTGTGTATCTGTAATAGACAAACCTGTTAGATATTTAAAAATTGAGCGAGTTAGTGTGTTTCCAAATCGACTACGGAACGGTATGTTTTCTTCTGAAAAATTTCGCACTCCTAAGATTAAATTATCTGGCGATGCCATTAAAGCTTTTGCCACTTGATTAATATCCTTCGGTGTATGCTGTCCGTCACAGTCTGCTGTCACAAGACCAGCCGAATTCGAGAAATTTTTTAAAAAATATGAAATCCCTGTCTTAAGAGCCATCCCTTTTCCTAGGTTTTGCGGGTGCTCAAGGACGGTACAACGATCTACTTGTCGTAAATTCTGAAAAATCCCATTGTACTTGGCATCACTACCATCGTTAACGACTATAATATGTGGGTTAAATTTAAGTTTCAATTCTTTAATCAAATTGATCAATCGATCATCTGGACTAAGAGCTGGTATTAAAATAACGGGAAATTGATACTGCATGTGATTCGCGTCCTCTCAATCATTTCCAATAACAATTCTAGTATCTCACACATTTTTACTGAATTGAACATTAATTTTATATTTTAAATAAGTTTATCCAATCGCAAAGTATATAATTAAAAATTTAATGGGTATAAATAAATCGATTAAATATTTGTGGCACATGAAAGTTTGGGAGTCTTGATTTTGTATCTCTTTATTAAAAGCAATTTTGCTTGCTCCTCAATGTGATTTATTTCGATCGAATCAAGTAGTAACAATGCTCATTTCATTCATTATATTAAAATGAATTGTAGAGTATTTACTAATATCATTATTGGCCCTAATACCGCAGATGCCACTTTAACTGACGTATTATTTGTTCTTTGTAGATAATCTTTCATACAAAAAGCACATAAAAATAGGATTACCTATGCAATAAACATACTTCAATTACCAATTTCTAATGTATAAATGGAAGAAAAGAAAAAAAGATCTTCTAAAATTTCTTAGAAGATCTTTTTTTGAATTTCCACTTAAATCCATGTTTCTAAAATAGTAATCCAAATTTTTATAGCTGTTATCCCAATTAATACAGCAAGAATTTTTTGTAACATTTTTACATTCATTTTTTTCCCTATTTTTGCTCCTAAAGGTGAAGCGACTACACTTGCAAGCACAACTATAATCGTTGGTATTATATCTACCTGACCAGTTGTAACCTTCCCAATCGTTACTCCTATAGATGAAATTAACGTAATCGCAAGTGATGATGCGATTGTTACACGTGTTGGAATTTTTAATACTGTCAACATAATTGGAACTAATAAGAATGCTCCTCCAGCACCAACTACACCAGCACTTACTCCAACAATGAATGCTAATGTAGCGGCAATCCATTTATTAAAAGTAAAGTTTTTTTCAATATTTATATCAATTTCCTTTTTTGGTACAAACATTAACACAACAGCAATTAATGCTAGGAAACCATAAACTAAATTAATGCCTTCTTCAGAAAGTAGGTTTGAACCAAATCCTCCTATAAAACTCCCTGCTAATACGCTAGTTCCCATATATAAAATTATTGTTTTATTTAGATATCCACTTTTACGATAACTTAAAACGCCACCAATCGTAGCAAAAAAAACTTGAATAGCAACTATTCCTGATACTTGATGCGCTGTAAAAGGTGAAAAACCTAATAAGGACGGAACATATAGTAGCATAGGAAAGTTAATGATGGCTCCACCAATTCCAACCATACCTGAAATGAAGGATCCGATAAACCCAATTAGTAGTAATAAAAGAATAAAAGTCCACTCCATTTTTATAACCTCCTAAATAGAGAAAGAAAGGCGCATTTATCTATGCGCCATGGTATTTATTTTAATTACTCTTTTTAATCCAAAATTTAAAAATATCATTATCCTCTTCATATTTTAATAACTCATGGCCTCCAGATGTTGCCCATGCTGAAAGATCATTTTTCGCTCCTTTATCAGTAGTATGAATTTCTAATACTTCACCAAATTCAATTTCATTCATCGCCTTTTTTGTTTTTACGATTGGCATGGGACAAGCTAAACCTTTTGCATCTAATACTTTTGTAATTTTCATTTTCTATATCCTCCTAAAAGTTATTATTATCGAACTGCACAACGATTTGGTCCAATTTCCATTTCACGTTGTTTCTCAACATTCGGAGTAATTTTCCCCATATTCGTTTCACGAATTTCTTGATATGCGTTTGGTTGTGGTGGTAAGTTTTCCGTCACAATTTTTCTAAATTCATTTTCATCAGCAATATTTAAACCGTGATTATTTGCAAACAATGTACCTAATTTTTCTGATACACTTCCATCATCATTTAGCTCATCAATAATCATAAAGTGAGCAGGAAGTACAATTAATTCCTCTGATAATTCTCTATATCGTTTATATAAACTTTCTCTTAAATCACCAACCCAATCTTCAGCCATTCCAGCTAAATCAGGACGCCCAATTGAATCAATGAATAAAATATCTCCTGATAATAAGAACTTTTCATCTACTACAAATGAAGTAGAACCTATTGTATGACCTGGTGAGTAGATTGCATGGATGTTGATTGATGTATTACCAATCATCACATTGTTACCACCTTCTAATGGTGAGTATTCGAATGTTACTTCTGTTGCATCTTTTGGCGGTAGCCAATATGTTGCATTTGAATTTTCTGCAATAACACGTCCACCTGAGATGTGATCCGCATGTAGATGAGTATCAAATACGTGTGTAATTTTTACACCTTTGTTTTTAGCAAAATTTAGATATACATCAGCCATTCTTGTTGAGTCAATAATAGCTGCCTCTCCATTTGAGATAACCATATATGAAAGACATCCTTTACCGATTCGAACAAACTGATAAATTTCACCACCATCATTTAAGTCCCCAATTTTTACAGGCTCTAAATACTCACTCCACTCCTTCATACCACCCTTTAAATATGAAACAGTTAAACCTGCGTCTGATAGCATCTCTGCAACCATAATTGATGAGCCTTCTTTTGCACATACAACTAAAACATCTTTATTAGAAGGAATTTTACCCAAAATTTCATCAACACCATCTAGTAAATCAAAGTATGGTACGTTTAAATAGTCAAAATTCTCTCCTTCAACTTTCCAGTCTTGAAAATCTGTTTCGTTTCGCACATCTAAAATAAATAGTTCTTCCTTATTAAATATTTTTTTTGTAACTTCTTTTGCAGTCATTGTATTTACAGTCATTCCAATACCCCCTATGGTATATTTTTAATTAAAAAAAATTTAAATGCATCTAATTTTTACAACGATTAATTAATTTGAAATTGAATTTGTCTCACCAGTCCACTGACTCATACCTGGTACCACATTCGAAACATCTGAAAAACCTTTTTCTGCTAACTTTTGTGCTGCAAGATCACTACGGCTTCCAGTTCGACAAATAACATAAATTTCAGTTTCTTTCTTTAATTCATCTAATCTTTCATCTAATTCACCTAACGGAATTGAAATAGCATTATGAATATGATTAAAAGCATATTCCGCTACTTCTCTTACATCTAAAATAATCATGTTTTCATTGTTTTTTAATTTCTTATCTAATTCTTCATTTGTTACAACAATTGGATGCTGCTTTTCATTTGTTTCAGAACTTGATGACTTTCTTAAATAATGCTTTAGAATTTCCCCTTCTTCAATTGTACCTAGATATTGATGTCCTGTACTTTCAGCCCATGCTTTTAAATCGGCCTTTGACCCTTTATCTGTTGCTTGAATTTCTAATATTAAACCCTCCTCAAGCTGATTCATCGCTTTTTTTGTCTTAACGATCGGCATTGGACATGCTAAGCCCTTTGCATCTATAAACATATTCACTTTAATATTCATCATTTAACCTCCTGGATTTGATAAAACTAAATTGTATAAATGCCTATTCCACTTTTCCTTCCCAAGAAAGCATTCCACCAGACATATTAATTACTTTAATACCATGACTTTCAAGAAATTCAGTAGCGCGACCACTTCGTCCACCAGAACGACAAACCATGATATATTCTTTTGATTTATCTATTTCATTCATACGAAACTCAATTAAACCTAAAGGCATGTTAACCGCTCCAGGAATTTTCCCTGTTTTTACTTCATCTACTTCTCGAACATCGATTATGTTTAAATCACTTTTCTCATTTAATAATAGTTCAAGCTCTTTTGCAGTCATTTCTTTCATTGTTATTCCCTCCATAATGTAATGTTTTATTTCCAAAGACTCATGCCACCTTTTACATTCGTAACTTGTTTAAACCCTTGTTTTTTAAGTTTTTTGCTTGCTTTACTACTTCTCATACCACTTTGACAGATCAATACAACTTCTTTTTCCTTTGAAAGTCCAGTTAGTTTTTCATCTAATTCATGTAGGGGTATGTTCTTAAATCCGCGAATACTTTTTGCACGATACTCAGCTGTTGTTCGTACATCGATAAATTGTTTATTTTTATCATTTAATTCTTTTCTTAACTCAGTAGTAGAAATTTGTCTAATCCCTTTTACGGGAAGAACACTTCTTACGAAAAATATGAATAAAAGACTTGGGATGATATATTTCAAATATTCCATCTAATTACCACCTTTTTTAAATAAATAAATTCACATTTCCTTCTTCTGCATCAGCCAAATAAGCTGCAACACCAGCATACTCGATATTATCTAACAGTTCTTTTTGTTGTAGCCCTAACAAATCCATCGTCATCGTACATGCCACTAACTTAACTTCTTGTTCCTGCGCCATTTCAATTAATTGAGGAAGAGATAGCGCATTATGCTTTTTCATTGCATTTTTAATTAGCTTTGGTCCAAATCCAGAAAAATTCATTTTAGAAAGACCCATTTTATCTGCACCTCTTGGCATCATTTTACTGAACATCTTTTCCAAGAAGCCTTTTTCTACAGCAATATTCTCATCGTTACGTAAAGCATTTAATCCCCAAAAAGTATGGAAAATTGTTACCTCGTGATCATATGCAACTGCACCATTTGCAATAATAAAAGCTGCCATAGCCTTATCATAATCTCCACTAAATAATACAATCGTTGTTTTTTTCTTTGTTGCCATTTGATTACCTCCATATCTTTTTATACCCTACGGGGTATTATATCCACTAAAAAAATATACCCATACCCCTATAGGTATATAATATTGTAAAAAAAATTAAAATCAATATATTTATTTGTTATCTACTTTTCACTAGCATGTTGACTGCTTCTGTAATAGCTTCTTTTGACTTATTAGCATTATTTTCTGCTTCTTGAACACATTCAACTAAGTTAGAACTTACTACTACTCCAACCGTACGATCGACTGCTGAGCGAATAGCTGATAATTGAGTTACGACTTCTTTACAGTCTTTATTTTCTTCCATCATCTTCAATATTCCTCGTATTTGACCTTCAATTCGTTTAATTCTATTTTTCATCTTATCGTCATATCTCATATAATTCCTCCTTTCCTACATTTTGAATTACTTACAATCACATGAAGTCAATGAATAACCTATAATTTTAAAACCTTGTTTACTAAGAAATCGAATACTTAAATTTTTTTCAAGTTTATTTGAAGCGACAATATGAATTTCAATATTTGAAATATCTTCATATGATCTTTTTAAATAGCCGATAGGAATATTCAAAGCATTTTTAATAGGCATTTTATTAGACTCATTATAATCTCTTACATCTATAATTTGAGTTGATTTTTTACTTATGATGGATGATGAATTTGTACATTTTATATGCCAAATTGGAAAATATCTAATATAAAATTTTCTTAAGATTAAACCCATAATTAATGTGAAAATAAGAAACAACTTGATACCTCACTTACAAAAAATAGTATGTTACAAAAGTGATTATATACCCTATGGGGTATGTCGTCAATAAATTACTTTTAAATCTAAAAAGCTCTTTTTAAATGTAAGCAGCGCACAAAAAATGATGAGCTGCCTTTTATTCATGAGGTTCCTTATCAATTCTTTCTTACATAGAACTTGATGATATTCTAATTTTTTTCAGGTTTTAAAATGATATGCACTGCTTTTTTTCACCAATCAGGAAGCTCATTTAGTGATTCTTTATCCGTTACAAGTAGTTTTAATTTTTGATTTTCACGTAGTCTACTTCTTAATTCATTTGTAGCAGTTTGCAAATAAAAATTTTAACCACGTTCAATTAATATGATTTCTGCGTCTTCATTTAGTCTTTTAAATCTTGTTTCAGATTTATTCCCTCTAGCAACTCCAACAATGACAATAATTAATTTTATTAGTAGTCCTCATGATAATTCCGCTTATTTTTATAAACCGTTTATACCTATTGGGGTATAATAAATTCAATAAAAAAATGTAAAGAGCCCTTAGATTATTCTCAGGGTCTTCACATTTTCAAAATTAATTCTTTTGGACAGTTTCTACTGTCCTTATATGACATTACATGCAACATACCCTACTAGGTTTACGGAATCTTTTCCTGAAGAATAATCTGGTGCATGAGCAATCATTTAATCCTGCCTTAAATGGTGTAGCAATTACACCAATTCGATTATCAACACCCTCTCTGGCCCAGTGGACACTGAAAGCCAAGCACTAATTGCTGCAAAAATCCGGAGCCATATGCCACGATCTGATTGGAAGCTATCTTTCTTGTTAAGTGTAAACAAATATTATAAAAATGAAATGAAAAAAGAAAGAATTTTCTGAAAAATCTTCCCGTGAATTTTTCAGTTACTTAGAAGGGAGGTATTACTTATTCTCTAAAAATCCTTTTCCATACTGTCCATGTTCATTAATAGAAGAAAAAAGCGTCAAACCGGGATTCTAGCAGGAATTTGACGCTTTTACAAATGCATATGAGAGTCGCTCTGTTGCCCCTCTCAAACTTATGTGAAATGTTTATTTTATTCAACATCGTTCAATCAATTATTGAAATTTCCAATACCCATCCAACATTTCAAAAAAACGACTTTGATTCGTGTTCATAATATTCACTAAGAAAGGAGTTTCCCCTTTTTCTTTTAAAATCTTAGCTGCAGGACCTTCTCCAAAAGGTGTACAAAATAATAAATTAGTACCGCTCAATTTTAATATTCTGCAACGTGCATTGATTTCCGTATCTATATACTCTTCACCTTGTTTAAGGTCAAACAAATGCTTCCAAACTTCTAAAGTCTTTTCCAAATTATTTACAACAAAACCAACACTTTCTAATTTGGCTTCGCCTAATTCGTGTGATCCTATTAGGCCTTGGTGTTCTAGTTCTGAATACCTTTCTTCATCTGTTTTTTCCCATTCAATAAAAAATGGTAAAAGAACCTTTTGTTCCTTGGATTCAGGGAATAACAATGACCACTTGATTAATTGACCATCAGCACGAATTCTCTCTCCAGTAAGAGGTCCGTATACTTTAAGTCCTTCTGATTTAAGCTTTATTGCTAATTCTTCAATTTGATTTGTTCGGATCGCTATGGTCGCAGGACCTTCTCGATTTTCTTTTGCAAGCTGTTCAACGATTTGGGTAATCAATCGATTTTCATCATGTTTTTCCGCGATTGATAAATTTTCAATTCCTAAAAATTCAATATAATTTAAGCCAAAATAACTTAGAGTATTATATGTTCCCCAAGATTTATGTCGGCCTCCGTTCGCAACATGAATTCCTTTTTGTTTTAAAGGTAAAATTGCTTCTTCAGGTTTCTTAAAGAACCAAACAAGGTGATCAAAGGACAAATTCATTTTAGTACTCCTTTCAGCAGGTCATTTAAACCCGCTCTCACTATGTGTACTTCTCCTTCTGACAGTGTCTATGTTGTATAAACGAAACTATGAAAAGGTCATTCCTATTAATATTTCTCCATTTTGCTTGAGCTTCCCTATATGAAAATATATCTTTTTATGGTTGAGGAAAATTTTCAAATTTCATTTTTTAAAATTGAAAAAAATGACTTTGTTTCTTCGTCTGTCTTACCTGAATTATATAAGCGTAGTTTCTTTTTCTAATTCACGATGCAATACTTGTCCTAATAGCTTTATACCTTCTGAAATTTTTTCTTTAGGCATATTCGAGTAATTTAATCGTAATGTATTTTTCTTTGTTCCATTTGGAAAAAATGGAGCTCCAGGAACAAACGCAACATTATTTTCCAAACATTTAGTGAATAATTCCCCAGAATCAAGATGTTCTGGAAGTTCAACCCAAATAAATAATCCACCTTCTGGCGTGCTATAGTTTATACTTTTTGGGAAATATTCTTTGATACAAGATAACATAGTTGTGCATCTTTCTTTATAAACAACTTTAATTTTATTGATGTGTTCTTCGATATTGTATAGCTCCAAATACTTAGCTGTAATTCTTTGAGCAAAGCTATCAGTATGTAAGTCGGCAGTTTGCTTAAAAGCAACGTATTTTTCAATGAAAGATTCATCAGCACAAATCCACCCAAGTCGAAGACCTGGTGTAAAATCTTTGAGAAAGTACTTAAATAAATAACTCTATTCTCTGTGTCAAAAAATTTCACAGGAGGAAGCTCCTCTCCAGCAAACCTTATAGCTCCATAAGGATTATCCTCTATAATCAGCACATCATATTGATTAGCAAGTTCAATCATTCTTTTGCGTCTTTCTAGTTTTAATGTACGGCCAGTAGGATTTTGGAAATCTGGAATCGTATAAATAAATTTTGTATTAGAGTTCTCTTGTAATTTTTTCTCTAGCTCCTCCATAATCATTCCATCATCATCCATCGCTACTTCAACAAATTTAGGATTGTATAACTTAAATGCATTGATTGCAGCAAGATAGGTTGGGCTTTCACAAATAATCGTATCTCCCTCATTGATAAATAGTCTTCCAGTAAGGTCGATTGCTTGCTGGGATCCTGATGTTATAAGAATGTTTTCAATTTTAGGATGAATTCCAAGTGTACCCATCCTTTGACAAATTGCTTGTCTTAAAGGTATGTATCCTTCAGTCGTGCTATATTGTAGTGAAGCTGCACCTTGTTCATTCAATACTGCATTGCATGCATCCTTTAGGGCTTCAACAGGAAATAGCTCTGGTGCAGGCAGACCACCAGCAAAAGAAATAACTTCGGGTCTTTCTGTAACTTTCAATATTTCACGAGTCTCAGATGAGTTTACTAATTCAGTTCGATTAGAAAATTTATTTTCCACTTAAAACCATTCCTTTTTTTATAATTTGTGAGTGATTACATTTAAGCATATTCTAAAATTATTATTCGCTAACCTATAATCATTAAACCAATCATTCTATAAAACTATTTCTATTCATATAATTCACCATATTTTCAAACATCTTAACATGCACGAAAAAGCCATACAACATTATAATTGTATGGCACACAATTTTATGATAAGCGTTACCTAAGTAATTTTAATTAAGATTTTTTAGTAAACCTTTAAGAATAATCAATCCTCGCTCAAGCTCTTCATGGGTTTCTGCTGCACTGATTGAAACCCTAACAGCCCGCTCTGGACAACTATTTCCAACGACAAAACGTTCTGCCGCATACACTTGTACACCTTGTTGTGCAGCTAATTTTTCAAATTCAGCACCAGTTATGTTTCCCGGTAATAGCAACCAACGAAACATACCTGTTTCAGAACCTAAACAAGTATATTCTGACAAATGTTTATTTACGATTTTGTTTCTAAGTATCGCTTCATCTTGGTGAACCTTAATGATGTTTTCAAATTCATTGGAAACTATCGTACGTGCCGCTAATTCTGAAAATAACGGAGAAACTGATATATTTAAATTATAAAGTGCCTTTGAAATTGACTCTTTTAATCGACTCGGTACCGCTACATAGGCTAACCGTAACCCAGGTGCTATTGATTTCGATAAACTCGAAATATAGATAACTTGTTCTGGTGCAAAGGATGCTACTGCTGGAATTGGTTTTTCATTGAGGAGATTATATGCCGCATCTTCAATGATGAACTGATTATATATTTTAGCAATTGATGCAATCTTTTTGCGATTCTCTACAGACATACAAGTAGTTGTTGGATTATGATAATCTGGGATCAAATAAATACCTTTGATGTTGTCATGTTTACACGCATATTCAAAGGCATTTGGACTCATTTCATTATTCTCTGACTTAATTGGCACAATTTGCACACTAAGCAGTGCTGCAATCGTTTTTAATCCAGGATAAGTATGATGATCAGCACCTATGCGATCACCAGGCTTACAAAGACTTGCTAGTGTTGCAGCAATCGCATTTTGCCCCCCATTTGCAAATAAAATATGATCAACTGTCGTTTCATATCCACCTCTTCGGATTAGCTTGATCGCTGCATCCTTTTGCCAAATGCTTTCTCCTGCTCTACCGTACCCAAACCATTTTTCATAATCTGTCTCTTGCAGCATATTTTTCAGTTTGAGTACTAATGGCTCGTATGAAGCATTGTATGGAAGTGTTGCGCCCATTTCGATTAAATGCTTCGGTTTAGTATCTTCAAGTAAATACGCATTCGATAAAGCATCATAGGATACAAATGTTCCACTTCCAACCGTTGCACTTAACAACCCCTTTAACTCACACACTTTAAACGCTTTTGAAATGGTACTGAGATTTAAATCTAAATAATCGGCCAGTTCACGCTGTGGGGGAAGTTTTGTTCCTGGTAATAAAACACTATTTAAAATATCCTCTTCCAATTGCCATGCTATCGCCTGATAGATGGGCTTTTTATTTTTATCAATCGATGGCTTCCAGCTCATCGGATAGTTTTCGAAAGAATTAATCGACATCATACCCATCCTTTTTTCACACAATTATATTATTGTATGGTTTATAGTACAAATATAAGTATCCTTTTAATGTTAACTCTATATCATCTACTTAACATTCACTCTAGCAATGGCATAATTTCTTTATTTGTGACTAATAACAAATTGATAACAAACCTCTATCATATTAATTTAACATTTGAAATTGAAGTACTCTTTATTTTCTTAAAAGCTAATAATCTAGTTCCTACTCTTATCCTTTTTAGAAGACACAATAAATAATGAATTATCTTTACAAATTAGCGGCATATGATATACTCTTTATTTGGTTTAACTAGATTAGTTTTCAAAGGAGTAACTTCATGAGTATTCAAAACGTGTATCTTTCGATCAAACAAGGAGAAACAGCCACAAACCAGAATAGATTTCCTATTACATATAATGAAACATTGCTAGGGCGTACGTGGGATAATGAATTCCCAGATATTCCTTTTACAAGTCAATATATTTCAAGAAAACATGCTTTAATTAGTTTTGATAAAGAAGAAAATTACACAATCGTTGATCTCATGAGTAAACATGGTACACAAGTAAATCATATTTTAATAGAGAAAAACAAACCATTTTTCCTTCGTGATGGCGATTGTATCAGTCTTGCAAGTGGTGCCGCTGTACTTATTTTTCATAATCTATCAGAGCAGAACCTTGGAGACACACTTGAAATGCCGTTAATCTTAGATAAACACATAAACGATTTCAAGGGTTTAACTGTGAATATAGTTAAGAGAGAAATTTTAATTGATGGCGTGAGAATCCATCTAACTAGTAAAGATACAGAATTATTTTTGTTGTTATATCAAAGAGCCAATAGCGCAGTTAGCTATAGTGAAATTAAAATAAATGTTTGGCCAGAACGAATGTCTAATGATATTGACCAGCCTGATGTAGGACGGGAAGAAATTAATACCCTTTTATATAGATTACGTAAAAAATTAGGTAAATACGGTCAATTGATAGTTTCTGTGCCTCGATATGGATATATGTTTGAACAAGAGGAACTGTAATGATTAAACGAATGAAAAAGAGTGTAGAATTTTAAAAAATCTACACTCTTTTTAGCATATTATTATATTTACATTTTAGTTATTAACTAAAAATAGTTATTTATTTTCCTATTAATTAGATAGCTTATAATAAATCAGATTTTACTTTTTTCTCTAAAATCGTTAATTCAATATAAATTGCAATAAAAGAGCACAATGAACCAACTAAAAGAAATATTGCGCATACATATACAGGTAGAATTAACAGAATGTACCCTAATAAAGTTACAGCAGCCATTAATAAATAAAACATTACAATTCACCCTTTTTCACATTAATTAAATTAAAACCAAATCGTCTATAAAAAAATTTATGTACTCATGTAAAGGTATTACATCAGGCTTTGTTACTCAATATCACATTGGTAACAAAACAGTAACATTTTAAAATTAATAACTTTTTACATTTTCCTTTTTATTTAAGAACTCAATTTGTTGTTTTTGAAAAAAGAAAAATTTTCGTTTAAATAAATTCATGAACAAATTCTAATACTAATCTACAGAGGTGATAATATGACTAAATGGAATGAACAAGCAGCAGCAAATAATAATTTGCCATCTAGCACAATTCGTTCATCTGAGCTTTTTTTAGGTAAGAAAGCAGATCATGAAATAGGTAAGAAAGCAGACCATGAATTTTCAGAAGATCTTTCTGATGGCGGAGAAAGAAATGAAAATATTGAGAAGCTAATCAATGATTCTAAGATGAAATAATTGATGCAACACTGTTTCTCAACAGAAAAAAGAGCTAATCGGATATTTGCCGATAAGCTCTTTTTAATTTACATTTAGTTTTTAACATTTTTAGGATTATAAATTGAATAATGGTCTAAAATTAGATTTTTATTCTTTAAAGGGAAAACCAATTTAAGTTTATATGTTCCAACTGAATAAGTTAATATTTTTTCGTTATTTGAGGTAGTAACTTCTGAACTTGGTGAGCCAAAGTAACTTTTTACATTCGTAATAGATAAATAGTTTAACTGAGGATCAAAAGAGCGTAATTCAAATATAGGATGGCCTTTTTGATAACCAACTACAACATTTCTTTTTGTATATGTGTTATATGTGCCTTTTGCAGCGGCCACATATATGCTACTGTCTTCTTTACCCCATTTACTTTTTATTGAATCAATAGTTGTATTCATTACATTAAATTCTGCATTGATTATTTTTCCTTCTTTAGCGTTTGTTGAAATACTTTTTAATATTGTGTACTGTATAGAATTGGCTTTCTTAATTTCGTTATTTAAATTTGTCACATTAACAGGCTGAACTTTATTATTGTTTAGTTTATATTTTTGTTTTAAAGATAGAATTTTATATACACTTTTATTAATTGTGTCTTCTGATATTTTGTGATTTATTACAGCTGAATAGATGCTATTATAAATAGTTTTAACATTTTGATTGCCATGTCCGATCAAAATAATATTACTTCCGGCATTAATAGATGTTACTGCTGCATTACTTAAGTTATAGTGTTTAGCTATAGCTCCCATTGACATATCATCAGTTATTACGACTCCATTATACCCATATTGTTTTCGTAAAAGATCCGTTATCACTGCTTTAGACATAGAAGCTGGATATTTAGAATCTACTTTTTTTACTAAAATGTGTGCTACCATTAGCATATCTGCATGATTTTTGATTGCATTATCGAAAGGAACTAACTCGAATTTCTTCAAACTTGATAAGTCTTTGTTCACAATTGGAAGTTCTAAATGAGAATCTACTGAAGTATCCCCATGCCCAGGGAAATGTTTAATAACAGGAATTGTGTTTCCTTTTCGAATTCCTTCCATCATTCCCTCACCAATTTTTGAAACGGTACTTGAATTTGTACCATAAGAACGATCTCCGATTACTGTATTTTTAGGATTACTTTGAATATCTAATACTGGTGAAAAGTCAGTATTGAATCCAAATGAAGATATTTCTTTTGAAATCATATTCCCTATATTATAAGCGTATTGTACATTATTTTTATTTCCAATTGTTCTTGCAGCTGGTGTATTAATAACCGTGGAAGGCATCCGATTTACCCTACCGCCTTCTTGATCGACGGATATAAATAAAGGAACCTTGTTATTTTTATTGTATGTTTTTATATCATTTGTTAATTTTACTAATTGACTTGGACTTTTTATATTTGTTCCAAAAAGTATTACGCCGCCTAATTTATAATTTTTTAAAAGTGTATCTGCATTACTCGATGTTGTACCATCAAAACCTGCAATAATCATTTGACCAATTTTTTCTTTAAGCGTTAATTTATTTAGTTCAACAAGGACTGGGTCAGTTTTTGCAACAGTTACATTTTTCTTTAAAGTAGATCCAGTATTATTAGCCGTACTTTCATTTTTTTGAGCATTAACTACCATACAACCAGATAACAATAGGAAACTACTAATCGCAATCACTGATAATCTTTTAATCTTATTTTTCATAATTTCACCTCTAAATTCAATATAGTAAAAATGTCAATATTGTCTTCGGAAAAATTATAGCAAATAAATGTTTCAAAATTGTAAATAATTTGTAAGAAATCTATAATCTAATTCAAATCTAATTTTAAATCCAGTTATGTTTAATCATGTGTACGCCTTCAAATACTGGATTTATATGAGAATATTCGTTAAATCATTTTTCAATTGATTGTGTGATTGTCGTTTTAATGATTTTATGTGAAACATTTAGCCAAGTGTCAGAACACAAAAAATCCTTATAGAACTGAGTTTTATAAGGATTTTTTCTTTTTCCGACAGAAGACACCTTCCTCAAGGAACCTAAAGGGTAAAGCCCAGTGAGTAGGTGGGAGATTAATGTCGGTTGGCTTTAGCCTATCCATTCTTGCAGAAGTAGAAGTACAATCACTGAAGAAAGCTGAATCATCTATTGGTATAGACTTAGGCATCACTGATTTTGCAATTTTTTCTGACGGTCGCAAGATTGATAACAATAAATTCACTTCCAAAATGGGAAAGAAACTAAAACGCGAACAGCGAAAACTTTCAAGACGTGCGTTAATAGCTAAAAAAAATGGGTTTAACCTTCTTTATGCAAAAAACTATCAGAAACAAAAACGAAAAATTGCTAGATTACACGAAAGAGTAATGAATCAACGTGACGATTTTCTTAACAAGTTGA